>JBGTJG010000423.1:0-9433 GCA_041745235.1 Ferruginibacter sp.
ACACCAAGGCGAACGTGAAGGTCTACCGAGCTGTCGAATTTTGTTGTATTGATATCTTTAACCAACGTGGTTGCTTCTTTAAGTGTATAAGACTTATTAGCATCAACCTTAGCGTTAGCCAGTTTTCTTTTTTTTGTGATCATTGTTTAATTTTTTTTCGGTTGACTTAATTTTTTTCCCATGGTGCTGTTCCGTCTACAGTAAGGCCCATGCTGCGTGCAGTACCGGCTACCATTTTCATGGCACTGTTCAGAGAAAAAGCGTTGAGGTCAGGCATTTTATCTTTTGCGATTTCTTCTACCTGCTCCCAGGTAACTTTACCAACCTTTACACGGTTAGGCTCTTTAGAACCGCTGGTAAGTTTAGCGGCATCCATAAGCTGTACGGCAGCGGGAGGCGTTTTAATAACGAATTCGAAAGATTTGTCACCGAAAACAGTGATAAGAACGGGAAGTACTTTCCCGGGTTTATCCTGGGTCCTTGCATTGAATTGCTTGCAGAACTCCATGATGTTGATTCCTTTAGAACCGAGTGCAGGCCCGATGGGCGGTGCAGGATTGGCTTGTCCTCCTTTGCATTGGAGTTTCACATAGCCTGTAATTTCTTTAGCCATATTTTATTTTTTTGGTGTTAACGTCACTTCAATATGAAGTGACTCCCATGTGCTTCATTTAAGAAGCTGTATTCAACAAAGAACTTATTTGGGAGTGCAAAAGTAAGGGAATAAACTGATATAATCAAGTAAAATTCTATATCTCTTCCGGCTATGACGACCTGTACGCAATCGGATGATAATTCTTCTTATGCTGCCCCATAAAAATGCGGGCATAGATCCTGAGCACGGCAATCTCTATAAATAAAAAGCTGAGGGCCGTAAAGAATATAAGCAAAACACTGTACTCCCCTATTTGGCTGAACAAAAGATCTATACCGATGAATGTGGGCGTAAAAGGCAGGCCTGCTGTACCAAGGCAACAAAGCAGGAAAATGAATGCGAGTTTCGGCTGTTCATACGTATAACCATGGTGCCTGTCCAGGTTAATATCATTATCTATTTCTTTGATCTTTTTAAGGCACAGATAACCGATACCGGCGGAGAGAATGCTGCCGCTGAGCAACATGAGCACCTGATCAAACCCAAACTCCGGGTTAAGCAGCATTACAGAAACAGAGATAAACAGTTGTCCGCAAATAACAAGCAGCCATGCACGTATGGCATCACCGCGTTGAGCAAAAGATTTCAGCACAAAAGAAAGCCCTGTAACAGAAAATAAAACAGGCAATAGGTCAATGATTTGTGCAGGGATATTTTCCCGCATCATAACTGCTGCTACACCGGCAATAAAAATTGCTCCGAAAAACAGCGCTGCGCCCGTCCCCGATATAAAATTTAATTGTTTGCCAAACCATTTAAAAGGCTGCCAGAAATAACGCTGCAGGAAGAAATCAAGATTCCATTCTTTCAGGCTCAGCAGGTACAAAGAATTTTTTAATTTAGGGGATGAAGAGTGATACGGTTTTTTCACTTTCGGATCATAATTAAAAAACATATCGTGTACAAGGTAGCTAAGCACTGATGGGGAAACCAGCAATTGATATGTTCTCAAAAATGCATTACCGGTGAAATGTATGAGAGCAAGTGTATGAAAACCCAGTGCCACTTCTATGAACATGATCCCTATCTGCGCTACGGAAGAATATGCAATTTGGGTTTTCACCGAAGATTGTACAGCCGCAATACCTGTAGCTACAAGTGCAGTAACCAGACCGATTATTATAATCGTTATTTTAATGCCTGTGAAACTTTCCCAGAACGGATAGGTGCGCATCAAAAGAAACACACCGATGTGTACGGAAAGTGACCCGTAAAAAATTGCACTGGAAGTGGTGGGCCCTTCCATGGCACGCGGCAGCCAGGAGGAGAAAGGCAACTGTGCAGATTTTACCGCAGCGGCCAGTAATATCATAACCGCAATGAACAAACCGGCACCCTCATGATCTGCCAACTGCTCCTGAACCATACCCGCATCATTCAGACTCATAAACGTGATGTTCTGATGCCATAAATGATGGCTCATCCACATGGCCAGCATCAGGCAAACATCTCCGAAGCGATATATGGAAATAACTTTCAACGCATTTTTTACGGGCAAATACCTGTCTCGGTAAAATGCTATAAGAAGGAAAGAGCAAAGGCCCAGTATTTCCCAACCCAAAAACAGCGTTTCAAAATTGCCGGCATAGATAATAAAATTATAACCCACATAAAACAGCAACAGTGTATTAAAAAACCTCTTAAACCCCTGCTCACGGTGCATATAGAAACGGCTGAAAATAGCAACCAGCAAAACCAGTAAGCTTCCCGTTAAAGAATATACTGCGGTGATCCTGTCAAAATAAAAATCAATAAATATCTCAATCGTTCCTGTTTTAAAAAAAACAAAATGCTTTATATCCAGCGCCGGGGAATCATTGAATAACCAGTAAACGGTAAAGAGTATACAGCCTGCCAGATGCAATCCTACTGTAGCAATGGCAAGGCTGGATATGGGCTTTTCTTTTTTCGGTGGCAGCAAAAGACTGAGAAGAAAACCGAACAACGGAACAATGATAAATAACTGGAGGAGTTGCGGCATAACCGAATTATTTTAAAGAATAAACAGGCAGGTTTTCTTTTGTGGCATCTGTGATGTAATTCGTCTCCATCTCTTCCGCTTCTTCAATAAATGAAATGATATCGGGAATTCTTTCAATACCTTTTATTATCGGCTCATAAGGAACGAATGCGCCTTTCTCAAAACGCAGAAACTGATGCGTATCCGGGTGTATGGTAATAAGATGTATCCATTCATTGATGTACCATTCATACATGGCAGGTGTAGTTTGTATACACTTTAAAACGATTTCCGGGTAATGCTCAGTAATTACCAATAAACGCACGGGATCGTGTACTTCTATCATTTGCAGTGGCAGTCCCGGGCGAAGGTCACCGTCGCTGCTGTTGGCTACGCCTATAAGCCCCATTACATTGTGCGGCAGTTTTGTGCCTGCACCAAGCTTATAATTATCTACACGGGAAAAATAATATTCCAGGTTTATACCGCCGCACACCGGGCCGATAGGCGCCATTATCCCGGCAAGTAATTTTCCTTCCGGATCTGTTCGGTAATCGTAGGAGTTCAGAAAAGCACGCCTGTCCAGGAACAATCCTTTTGTAATATTCCTGCTACCGATCACGCAAAGAGTATTCGTACCATGCCCAAGCTCCGGACGCGGCTCAAACATGGAGACGGATCTGTTCAATATCTCTTTCCTTACTTTTTTCAGATCAGCTTTTGTATTGATGGATGCAAAGCGCCGCGATCTTTCTTTAGCATTCAGATCAAGCGCTTTTTCAAAAGATGCAAGATGTATTTTGTGATTTGCAACATTATCCGCATTAAGCACCTGCTCATCATAAAACTCAATCTGATCGGCCGCAGTATCATGAAGGCCGCCTACGAATTGCGTTTGTGCCGGTATTGCAATTCCATGCTCAAGAAGGATTTCCCTCACCTTCAGATGATTTGCCATAAATGCAAATACACGTGCATTCACAGATCCCGGACGGCCACTGCAGGCGCCGCAATCATGTGCGCCATGGTGCGGATTATTAGCACTGCTGCTGCCATGGCCTATCACGTAAATAATTTTGGAAAATTCTTTTATCAAACCTGTGCCGCGCAATAATCCTTCTACCCTTGTAGCCATTTCAGAAACGGTGAATCCAATCTGCAGATCATTCTCACGGTCATCAATATTTTTATTTTCAATGGTAAGCTGCGCATTTTTATTCATGTGCGCAAATGCATTGGAAATTGCGGGGCTCATCTTTGGCCTGAAAAGATTTGCAACCAGTCGGCCCAATGCCCAAAACCCCAATGTGAATGTGCTTACAAAACCTGCAAGAAAAGTATGCGTTTTCTTGGTGTAGAGCAATTCATGTTTCCTCTTTTCTTTAGAATCATATTCTTTGATTAGGTACTTTGGTGTAACGGGTGCAGGACAAAGCTTGTCATAAAAATTACCATTCTCCGGTTGCAGATAAAATTCTACACCAAAAAAACCGGGGGTGCCTAACGTCTCGCACTCCGGATCTGTGGATTCAATATGGCGGCGGATAGAACATTCTCTTTCATCTATGCAGAACAATGCCTGGAAAGATTTTTTTTCATGAACAGGATGTGTCTTCGCCTTTTCATGAGCGATACCCGCCAGCACGCCGTCATAATAGCTCCATTCAAAAGCTTCCTGCCACAATGCGTACACTTCATTCAATTCAGACGTAGGAACATCAGCAAATAAGTTTACCGGTGCGGGCATATTTTTAATATTTCCCAAAGGCGTCCACTTTTTACCCAGTTCATAATCCAGCGCATCTATCTCCAGCAACAATTCAAAAACGATAAGGTCGTGGAGTGATATCTTTTTTGTGTAAAGCAAAGTATGCGGCTCACCTTCTACTGCGCATACCATCCCTGACCAGCCACGGTGTGCAAACTGCTGATCAAAAAGATACTGCTCATAAAATTCTTCATTACCAACAAGTATTTTCAGCAGCGGCTGTATGGCATAATCGCCTTTCGCTAATATTTGTTTTGCCCTTTCTGTTTTAAATATGCTGGTGATACTGCCTGCCTCCAGAGTCTTTAACGAAGCGAGGAAACCGTTTTCAGAAACAGGAAAATGCCACAAAGAAATACCCTGATCCAGATAGCTGCACAACACGCGGAAAAGGAAAGGCTGAACAAGATTATCCAGATCCAGCTTATAATGATTTTTCCAATATTCCCGGAGTGATCCCACACGCGGTATAACTTCCGTATTGTATTTTTTGTTTAATAGTTTTTCTTTCCACTCGTGCAATGATTCCGGCCCCTTCTTTTCAGAAATAATTCTCACCAGCACATTATCTTTTATGCGGCCTGTATGATAAAGCTCTCTGAACTCTGTAAGCTGCATCGTAACCCTGTAACCGAAGATCTTAGTTGCTTTAAAAATAGCATCAAAGAATTTCATGTACTGAAAAGCATGCAAAGAATTATGGTGTATAAAATCTTTGAGCGGTGTTTGGGAAGGAAGATAATGCTTCAACTCATGTAATACATGCTTTTCGTCAAATGCTTTATGGCTCATGTTGCAGCGTTTACATCTGAAAGTTCGTCCTTTTTTTCAGGTTCAGCAAAGCGGTATATCGGATCAATATCTTCGCTGTTATTGTGTATTACAGCAAGATCTTTAACAAGTCCGTTGTGAAGACCATAGACCCAGCCATGCAAATGTAATTCCCTTTCAAACCACGCCTGTTGCACGATCGGTGTCTTAGCGAGGTTACGTACCTGTTCAATAACACTCAATTCGGTAAGGCGGTTTAACCTACCCTTTTCATCCTCTATCCCTTCCAGTTCGCTTTTATTTTTCTGATATACATCTTTGATATTACGAAGCCAGTTATCCAGATACCCGTGGTAAGTATTAGACATAGCGGCAGCTACACCGCCGCAGCCATAATGTCCGCAAACGATAATGTGGTCGATCTTTAAAAAATTAACAGCATATTCCAATACACTTAGGAGATTAGTATCTGTATGTACAACCAGGTTTGCAATGTTTCGGTGGACAAATATTTCACCGCTGTGTGTATTGGTAATTTCATTAGCCGGCACCCTGCTGTCACTGCAACCGATCCACAGATAAGCAGGTGTTTGCCCTTCAGCCAATCTTTTAAAGTAATCGGGATCTTTAAACAGTTTTGTTTCTGCAAATAATTTATTTCCCTGCAATAATTTCTGATAGGATTTCATAATAATTATTTAATTAATGAACAGATTGCACATTGGATTCATTCTCAATATTGTATTTTTCTTTGAATCCCTGTAATATGCAGGTGATATTTTTAATGGGTGCTTTGATATCCCTGAACTCTTTGATTAGCTCAAGTACATCGAAATCGATATAGTCTGAACGGGATGCATCTATTACGACTGTGGAATTTTCCGGAATACGATCCAGCGTTTCCCGGATGGCTGCTTTGTTTAAAAAGGAAACTTCATCTGCCAATTGGATGCTGATGATATCACCTTCCTGATGTTTATCCTTATGAAAATAATAAGAGTTTTTTAGATTACCGTGAAGTATGGCGCCGAATGCAGCTACCAAGCCCGCTAATACACCGATAAGCAACCCCTCTCCTTTCAACGGCAGGTATAGGCCGAAAAGGTCTATACCCAAAATAACAGCCACTGTAACAAAGAACGGTATCCATTGATATTTCCCGTTGCTTATCATTTTTGAAAAAACAGAAAGCTTACACAATTTATATCCCGTAAGTAGTAAGATAGCCGCTAAAGCCGCAAGTGGAATATAATTAAGCAGGCCGGGGATCGTAATTACACAAACCAGTAATAAGATACCGTGAAATATTGTAGATATCTTAGACTTAGCACCTGCATGTACATTGGCACTGCTTCTTACAATCACACTTGTAATGGGTAACCCGCCTATCAAACCGGAAACTGTATTCCCTATACCCTGGGCTAATAATTCGCGGTTGGTGTTAGTTACTCTTCTTTCAGGGTCAATGTTATCAACCGCTTCGATGCTGAGGAGCGTTTCCAGAGAAGCAATAATTGCTATCATGATACCGGTGATGATGACTTTAGAATTCATAAAGCCGTTAAAATCCGGCAGGGTGAAAAAACTGAAAAAGTCCTTCGCACTTTCTGCCTTTTCTATTTGCACCAAATGATCATCTGTTACAAGCAAGGGACTTCCGGCAGCCCGAAACATCTCATTCACAATAATAGCCACAATAACTGCAACTAAGGCTCCCGGGATTAATTTAACCCTTTTCTTTATGAAGGGCCTTTCCCAAATCAAGATCACTGCTATAGAAATCACACAGATCAAAAGTGCTCCCGGATTTATGTGTTGCAACGGCTGCAACAACTGATGCCAGTCGTCCATGATGAAATCGCTCAACAAACCTTTTGTATCGCGGTCGTAACCAAGTGCGTGAGGTATTTGTTTGGCAATGATAAGTATGCCGATACTTGTAAGTAATCCTTTGATAACACTGGAAGGAAAATAACTTGCAATACCGCCCAATTTTGCAATGCTGATCATTATCTGCAGGATACCGGCAATTAAAACAGCGCAGAGAAAAAGATCAAAAGCGCCGATGTTGGTGATAGCTGCCAAAACCAATGCAGCCAAACCGGCTGCCGGACCACTTACACTCAGCTTAGAGCCACTCAGGGAACCGATCACGATTCCCCCGATAATACCTGAGATCAAGCCGCTGAAAAAAGGTGCGCCCGATGCGAGAGAAATACCCAAACACAATGGTAATGCTACAAGGAATACGACCAGCCCTGCGGGAAGGTCAGATTTCAATAGTTTTGAATCGAACTTCATAAAATATGGTTGTGGGAATTGGCTCAAATATGAACCTTAATCTCATCCTATCCGGAAAGGAACAGAATAAATTTAAAAATACCGGGAATGTTTATTTGCAGAATTTACGAATTTGCCGGCTCGTAAGTTTTGCGCAATGCCTGTAAAATAAAACAGGTCAGACAGCTTTGGGTGGCTGTATATCATCATCCTGAAAAGGATGAATATTTAACCGGATATTATAACAATG
Organism: Ferruginibacter sp.; assembly: GCA_041745235.1. Taxonomy (GTDB): domain Bacteria; phylum Bacteroidota; class Bacteroidia; order Chitinophagales; family Chitinophagaceae; genus Ferruginibacter. The sequence continues at coordinate 7,685 of JBGTJG010000423.1, forward strand.
AAATTTATCTTTAGCAGACATCTCTGCGGGGTAAGCAGAATAAGTGTTCCTGTTCAGGTACTTTTCCTGTTCTGTTAATTTATCTTCTGCTTTATTTTCTTTCTCCCGCTCTTCATCATTCAGGTGTTTTTTTACCAGTTTTTCCGTGTTGTGTGAAACAGAGAAACAGGATATCGCATCAATGATATTTAAATGATTAATGCAAATGATTGCAAAGAGAAATATGAAGGTTAATTTTTTCAATACTTTTTTAACACAGGCATTTATCGAATTTAATTACAATCAGGAAATTAACCCATTTTTTCCACCTGCATGTAACTTAATTCAACAGGAGTTGCCCTGCCGAATATTTTAACCTGCACTTTAAGTTTCTTCTTCTCGTCATTAACCTCTTCTATCACACCGTTAAAGTCATTGAAAGGACCGTCAATAATCTTAATTGTTTCGCCGATGATAAACGGCTCACTCATCATAACACCGCTCTGGTCGCTCATTTCATCTACACGGCCGAGCATTTTATTTACTTCTGCTTTTCTAAGCGAAATGATATTTCCTTTAGAACCTTTCCCGTCTGTAAGAAAGTGCATTACATTGCTGATATTACTTACATGCTGAATGATATCATCTGTAAGCTTTCCGTCTGCAACTTCCATCATAATATAACCGGGATAGAAATTCCTTTCCCGCATTACTTTCTTGCCGTTAGCAACTTTGTAAACTTTTTCTACCGGTAAAAATATCTGAGAGATCACTTTTTCCCAGCCATTCCGGGTGATATCTTTATCGAGGTATTCCTTAATTTTTCGCTCTTTTCCGCTCACCACTCTCAGCACATACCACTTATTCTCTTTAGCCGGCTTCTCAGTAACCGCAGCTGATACTATTTCTTCCATGATTACTTAAATAAAGAGTAAATAAATTTCATTGAGTTGTTGGCTATCAGATCCATTATCCATACTAAAGCAGTAATAAAAACAGTACCGCCTAATACGATCATGGTAGACTGAGTAAGTTGCTCCCAGCGGGGCCAGCTTACTTTTTCCATCATCTCTGTGTATGATTCTTTTACAAAAACCGTGAATTTGTTCATGTTAGTTTTTTAATTAATTATTACCGATCCGTATTAGCACGGGCACTAGGATTCGAACCTAGATCAAAGGTTTTGGAGACCCGTATGCTACCGTTGCACCATGCCCGTAAATTATAAATACCTGAATAAGACCTGCTTGCCACAGGCATTTCCTATGTGAGGGTCTGCCTGAAAAAACAAAGTACCTAAGCTTGCGGCCTAAGTACTTTGTAAAGATATGAAATACTCCGCAAAGTCTTCGTATGAAACGAAGAATAAGGCCGGATTATTATTTAAGAATGTCTGTAACCTGACCTGCACCTACTGTACGGCCACCTTCACGTATCGCAAACTTAAGACCTTTCTCCATAGCTATAGGTTGAATAAGCTTTACAGTAAAGTTGGTGTTATCACCGGGCATGATCATTTCTGTTCCTTCGTTCAGGGTTACTTCTCCTGTTACGTCTGTAGTACGGAAGTAAAACTGAGGACGGTATTTGTTAAAGAATGGTGTGTGACGTCCGCCTTCTTCTTTGCTCAATACATAAACCTCACCTTTAAATTCTGTATGCGGCGTAATTGATCCTGGCTTACAAAGTACCATACCACGACGGATCTGAGTCTTCTCAATACCGCGTAAAAGCAAACCAGCGTTATCACCAGCTTCACCTTCATCAAGT
>JBGTJG010000424.1:0-15116 GCA_041745235.1 Ferruginibacter sp.
TTTTGTGAGGAACGAGCAAAAGATTGAAACGGATAGCCCGGCCCGGAGGGACACGCCCCGAAAAAAATAATACAATCAAACATTTCAGCTTAATTTGCTTTTATAAAATTTCTCTATGATCTCGTTCGATAATACTGAGTATGCTTTTGCTTACAAGACTGATAAAGAACTGAAAAAAGCACATTTTCTTTTTTCATCTATGGGCAAACCATGGCTGATAAAAATGGGTCTGGGTTTAATGCCCACAGCAATAAAATTGAATCTTCCTTTCACGAAAAATATTATTCGTAAAACAATTTTCAGCCAGTTTGTAGGCGGAGAAACATTGGAAGAAACTGCTGCAGTTGCTATGCGCCTGGGGCAATATAATGTAGATGTGATATTAGATTATGGCGTAGAAGGCGGAAATGACGGCGAAGCAGGCTACGACCATTCTGCAGAAGAGTTTTTAAAAGTTATTCGTTACGCTGCCACGCAGAAAAATATTCCTTTCATGAGCATTAAAGTTACCGGGCTCGTGCGGTTTGGCCTTCTGGAAATTATAGATGCGGGCATGCAAAAAGCAACCGGCACATTGATCACCCGATACTATGATGTTGTGAATGCCATGAATAAAAAAGAGCAGGCAGAATGGGGAAGGGCGGAGGAAAGAATAATTAAAATGTGTGAAGAAGCTGCGTCGAAAAACATTGGCATATTGGTAGATGCGGAAGAATCGTGGATACAGGATCCCGTGGATGCGATCACAATGCTCATGATGGAGAAGTATAATAAAAAGAAAGCGGTTGTCTATAACACTATTCAGCTTTACCGGCATGACCGGCTTGCTTTTTTAAAGGACAGTTATGAGGCTGCTGCTGAACGGAATTTTATTCTCGGCGCAAAACCGGTAAGAGGCGCATATATGGAGAAAGAAAGAAGGCGAGCTGCAGATAAAAATTATATATCGCCTATTCAGCCTGACAAAGAGGCTACTGATAAAGATTATAATGCTGCAATAGAATTCTGTATAAAATACATTGATAAGATCTCAGTAATTGTTGCTTCGCATAACGAATACAGCAACCTGTATGCGACACGCCTGATGGATGAAAAACCATTGCCGCATAACCATCCGCATGTATATTTTTCTCAACTGTACGGCATGAGTGATAACATTACTTTTAACCTGGCAAAGAGCGGCTGCAACGTGAGTAAGTATCTGCCATTTGGCCCCATAGATGATGTGATACCTTACCTGATGCGAAGAGCGCAGGAGAATAGTTCTGTGGCCGGGCAAACGGGGAGGGAGCTGGGATTGATTGATAAGGAAAGGGGGAGGAGGAGGGGGAAGTAAAATTTAGCTATGAGAACAAAGAGGGAAGGAGGGAAAGGAGGAAAATATTTGGCTAAGAGTATCAAAAAGTAAAAAAGTATAAAAAAGAAATACGTATGCATTTTTTCGCTACGTTAAAAGTCCCCCTTCGGGGGCTTTACTGTATCTGCATGATGCTGTTTTCTACCAAGGCAAAAACAGCATCGCCTTTTTTAGGCTTCACAATAAAATTCCCGGTGAATTTTCCGAAGGCAGGGAGAACAGCATATTTTTCTGTAAAGTAAAAGCAGGACAAGGTTACAGCTTGTTTTGCTATCCCTGTAATGTATATTCCCGGGTGAATGTGGCCGCTGAAACAATAATGCTCCGGACCTGTTTCGCATTCCTGTATATCATGAGTAAACGTAAAACTTCCTAAAGTAAGATTTTTATTATGCAATTCAATTTCTGCCTCTTCGTACCATTCTTTTTTCAGGATATCATGATTGCCTTTTACCAGATGTATTGATGTCCCGCTGATGGCTTTGCGCCATCTCAAAAAAAGATCGTGTTCCTTATTCATGCTGCTGTGAAACAGATCCCCGACAATAATAATTTTCTTCGGTTGGTAATACAGGACCTCTGTTAGAAGTCGCTGCAAGTCTTCTTTATAAACATTTTGCGGAATGGCAATGCCGCTCTTTCTGAAATGGCCGCTTTTCCCCAAATGAAGATCTGATAAGATGAGGGTCTTTTCTTCTTCCCAAAAAACTGTTCTGTGTGCAGAAAGTAAAAAAGTATTTTCGAAAATTTTATAGGGAATGAGGGCTTCCATGGGGGCGCAAAGTTACCCGCTTGTAATGATTTTACTAATGATTTTTTGTAATCTCTGCATGCTTTAATTACCTTGCCTTAAAACTAACTGCTATGAATGAAACTATTGACTCCAATGACCGCCTGAATGCAGGTTTCGGTCCTGAAAAATTACCTACAGGACTTAACGTATTAACAATCCTCACATTTATCGGTTCTGCAATCGCCATTTTGGGATCGTTGTACAGCTTTGCTACGGCTAAAACTACCCTCGACACTAAAGATGCAGTACTCGAGCAAATGAACAGCCCTAAGATGCCTGCATTTGCAAAGGCCATGATGCCCGACCCCGCACACTTTGAAGAGATGGTTGTAAAAAGCTATGAGAACAGGATACCTCTTTTGATAATAGGGCTCGTAGCCGTTGCTTTATGCATTGCCGGCGCTATGCAAATGCGGAAAAGAAAAAAGCAGGGGTATCTTTTGTATGTTATAGGAGAAATATTGCCTTTTTTATCTATGATATTTTTTGTCGGAACTTTTATGCTTACCAGCGTAGGCGGAATGGTTGGATTGGGTATTGCTGTTCTATTTATTATTCTTTATACTACTCAGAAAAAACACCTTGTCTATTGAAATAAATCATTCAAGAAAGAAGCATCCTGTTGGGGTGCTTTTTTTTTCTGCCGGCTTGTTATTTAATTTTTTTGCCCGAAACTTTCTTTTATTTTCCCTGTAAGATCTGTTTCTATCATTCGGACTGCTATGTTGATCATATTCTTAAACGCTGTGCTGCCGCTGATTCCGTGACCGATTATCACCGGCTTTCCCACTCCCAGAACCGGTACACCGCCATAGGTTTCAAAATTAAAACGCTCAAAATGTTCATCTGTAATTTTGCGGCGCTTCACTATATCGTAAATGCTTTCGGCTAATTTTAAAACTACATTACCGGTAAACCCATCACAAACCATCACATCTGTTTTGTCAATAAGAATATCACGACCCTCAATATTCCCCTTAAAATTTATATGGTTATTTTCTTTAAGGATAGGATAAGCAGCCTGAGCAAGTAAATTTCCCTTGCCTTCTTCTTCTCCTAAATTTATAAGGCCTACTTTAGGGTTTTGAATTTTTAAAATATGCTCCGCAAACAGGGAACCGAGCACGGCAAATTGATTAAGGTTCTCCGGTTTACAATCTGCATTTAGTCCCACATCAAGCAGCAAGCCGAGACTGCCGTTCTCTCTCGGTACATATGCGCCTATTGTGGGCCGCAATACTCCTTCTATAGTTTTTATGCTGAAAAGTGCACCTACCATCATAGCGCCGGTATTTCCTGCGCTGATAAATGCATCCGTTTTGCCGAACGCTAATAATTTAAATCCTACTGCGATAGAACTTTCCGGCTTTTCTTTAAGCGCTTTTGTAGGATGCTCATGCATCTCTATAACATCCGGTGCATGCACAATTTTATATTGTGCATCGGGCAAAGAATTAATCTCAATTTCTGCCTGAATCTTTTTTTCGTCACCGATAAATACCAACTGAACATCTGCAGTGTTGTCTTTCAAAAATGCTGCTGCACCTTTTACTGCTTCTGCGGGGGCAAAATCGCCTCCCATCATATCCAGGCCGATAGTGATCATCGGAAATTATTAAAATGAAAAATTCCAAAACCGGACCTGAAGTTATGCAAGTCCGACTCCGGAATTAAAGAATTGAGAGAAAATATTATAATGCTCTTAGGGGCGCTATTTCAGAAACAACTTTCCCTTTGTAATACAATTTTCCTTCGCTTACGTGTGCACGATGGCGTACATGAGTTTCGCCTGTAGTACCGTCTACACTAAGGGTGGGAGCAACAGCTTTGTAATGAGTTCTTCTTTTTGCACTTCTTTGCTGACTATGGCGCCTCTTTGGATTTGGCATGATTTGTTTGTTTTATTATTAGTATATATTAATTTTCTTTAAACTTATCCAATCCTGTCCAGATTGAATGAGCATTGTTTTCTTCTGTTTTAGCCCTCATCTGATCCAGCTTCTGCAGCACATCTGCATTGCAAAGCGATTCTCCGTTTTCATTCTCTCCGCATACGTGTTGTGCGGGGATGCTCAGCATTACAAATTCATACAGCCAATCACTGACATCCAGATGGCTTTCCGTTTTTGCTATGTAAAATACATCGGCATCTTCTTCCTGCTCATTCATCTCCCCGGGGTCCTCTGTACTTTTTACAACCATGTTGAATTCATCCCAAAGATCCACCTTCAATAGATTTCCGCATCGGTCACAATTTACTTCAGCATTGCCGCCCACCGCGAATTTCAATATCAAAAATCCCGTATTCTTATCGAGCAGCAATTTTACATTTGCATGTATGTTATCCGCATATTCAGCACCTCTTTCTTTAAAGAAGGCTTCATTCAATTCATAGTTAAATTCGTGTTCGCCCTGTTTTAACCCGACAAAAGCAATTTCAAACTCCCTCTTGCTACCCATTGCGCTCATTTTAAAGGATTGCAAATGTACACCATTTTTCTTTAATTTTAGCCACAAAAGCGCTTTATAGTTCTTATAAACGGTTGTTTTCAGGATTTGAGCTGATATTATACCTATGCGGTACAGGAAAAAAGAACTTATTGCGGCGATTTTGCTCTCCTTCGCTGTGGCTATCCATATCTATTCCCTCGATATTGAAAGGGTAGAAGAAGGATATTCACTGCAATTCTTCCCCGCTGTCTCCCGGTTTCTCAGAGTAGTTTTTGGTAATATACCCATCAGCATTGGCGACATTCTTTACGGGTCAATGGTCCTTTACCTGACCGTTAAGGTGTTTGTCTTTTTTCGTTTTCTGTTGAGTCAGAGGCGGAGGCAGACTTTACGATCTGATATCAGAGGCGGCATCGTGAATGCACTTTTAGCCGCGAGTGTGCTTTATATTCTTTTCAATATTCTTTGGGGAATAAATTACAACAGGGTTGGTATTGCAGGTCAGTTGGGTTTGAAGATCGAAAAATTTTCTGTGGAAGAACTGAAAAGCATAAATGCTGTACTCAGTGGTAAGATCAATTCTTCTAAACAGGCTTTGCTCCGAACCAATCTGCCATATCCTTCTGAAAAAGAACTTTTTGCAAAAACCACCGCGGCTTATGAAGAATTAGGTAAGAAATATTCATTCTTACAATACAGTCCTGCTTCAATAAAATCATCCATGTGGGGAAGTATTGGTAATTATACAGGCTTTGTAGGTTATTACAATCCTTTCACCGGTGAGGCGCAGGTAAATACTACTGTTCCGCCTTTTACTCAACCATTCACTGCATGCCACGAAACAGCACACCAGCTTGGTTATGCAAAAGAGATGGAAGCAAATTTTGTAGGATATCTGGCAGCTTCAGCATCTAAGGATACGCTTCTTCATTATTCGGTTTATGCAGATCTGTTTTCTTATGCAAATCGTACTTTGTATTTTGCCGACAGTGCTGCTGCATTACAATACAGGAAAATGTTGTTGCCGGAAGTAATTGCAGATTTTAAAGCAAGAAAGAAATTTAATGATGATCACCAAAGTTTTGCTGAACCTATTTTTAAAATGCTGTACGGGATTTTTTTGCAGGGAAATAAACAGCCGATGGGAATGCTCAGCTATGATGAAGTAACAGGATTTATTATTGCCTATTATAAAAAATTCGGCAAACTCTGATCGCTTGATATATAATATAATTGCAAATGAATAATTCTGAATCCCGAACAGTGCAAAGAAAAATCCATCCTGTTTTAAAACTTATCTTTTCAATTGCAATACCTCTTGCAGTGGGCGCTGTAGGCGGGTATTTTACCGCGACTTCAGTGAATGATTGGTTTACCACATTGGCCAAACCGTCTTTTAATCCGCCGGGGTGGGTGTTTATGCCCGTGTGGACAACCTTATACATTTTGATGGGTATAGCCTTTTTCCTGGTTTGGAACTCAGAAGCAACTCGTGAGAAAAAAGTGCCAGCATATAAAAGTTATTGGCTGCAGCTCTTCTTAAATTTTCTGTGGTCAATGATCTTCTTTTATTTCAAACAGCCGGGCATGGCACTGATCGATATTGTATTCCTGTTGATCATGATCGGAGTTGCCATATTTACATTCAGGAAAATTTCTGCAGCTGCGGCGTGGCTACTTGTTCCGTATTTATGCTGGGTTGCATTTGCTACCGCACTCAACTTTGAGATATGGCGGTTAAACTCCTAAAGATTTAATTTTTAAAAAGCATTTTTCCACATCATGCTCTCTACGGGTACATCGGGCTGGCCGCTGTATTTGGCGTTTTTCTTTTGATTGTATTTTACTTCAATTTCTCCTTCTACCGGAAAATAGATCAGCTGGCCTATGGGCATTCCTTTGTAAACACGCACCGGTTGTTTCACTGAAATTTCCAGCGTCCAATGTCCGCAAAAACCTACATCACCTTTACCTGCCGTTGCATGTATATCAATACCAAGCCTGCCTGTTGATGATTTGCCTTCTAAAAAAGGAACGTGCGCATGAGTCTCTGTATATTCTTCCGTTACACCCAGGTAGAACATGTGTGGCAAAAGAAGGATGCCTTCATCAGGAATTTCGAAATGTTTTATTTTATTGTGCTTTTTAGCATCAAGTTCCGCATGCTCATATGTAGCCAGGTTTTTGCCAAGATGGACGTCGTAACTGTTGCTGCCGAGGCAATCCCTTTCGTAAGGAACAATTTTTATTGTACCCTTATTGATTTCTTCTAAAATGCGGAGGTCGCTTAATATCATGTTTAGTTTTTTGAACCGCTAAGACGCTAAGGCGCAAAGAGGCACTAAGTTTTATTATTCACGGAATTTGTTTTTATTTCAAATTCATTTTTATCATAGTTGTCATTCTGTCTTTGCGGCAGAATTTCATTATTTTTCCAAAATGCCGTTGATATTTCATTCTCAGATAAATGCCGCCACAAAAATAGGCGTTTGGCATATTACGGAAGGGGAAGAGTTTTTTTTGCAGCATGTTACATTGCAGCGCAGTATTACTCATCCGCATAAGCGACTGCAGCATTTAGCCGGGCGGTACATGCTGCGGGAATTATTTCCTGATTTTCCTTTAACGCTGATAGCTATTGCAGATACACGAAAACCATTCCTGGAGGATGAAGCTTTTCATTTTTCCATTTCACATTGCGGGGATTATGCAGCGGCTATCGTGAGTACTGAAAACAGGGTGGGGGTGGATATTGAAATTCCCCATCCGAAAATTGAAAGGATACAGCATAAATTTTTAAGCGAAAGTGAACAACTACTCTTAGGTAATTATCCTTCAATGCTTACAATGGCGTGGAGTGTAAAAGAGGCTATGTTTAAATGGTACGGCGACGGGCAGGTAGATTTTATTAAGCATATGGAGATCACGGAATTTTTAAAGACTCCAACAGGATTCACAGCCAAATGCATTTTCCGAAAAAACGAAATTCTCGAAGTGGAGGTGATGTGCTCCGAGATTGAAAATAATTTCCTTTCCGTGATTGTTACGTGATCATTCTGCATCCTGATCCAGTAACTGCATGTTGATCAGATCCTGACCCGCAATACCTTCTACAGAACCGGAAATGTGCAGGGAATTCTGAATAATTAATTCTACCTGTTTTTCTTTCTTCTTCCAGTTTTTTTCAAAATCTTCTTTTTCTTTTTGCATCATGGACCGGAGACTGCGAAAGCCTTCCTGCATAGCTGTCATGTTGCCTATAAATTCATGGCTCGTGAGGTAGTTGTACATGGCTACCATCTTCTCTCCCTTGTTCTCCTGGCTTTTCCGGAGTTCGCTAATCTTCAAAATTGCATTTCTGAGGACGAGAGCAAGGCTTTTTGCTTCCTGAAAACTGCAAATGTAAACACCGTTCTTTTCGCCGAATTGCTGCATTTCCTTCGGCATTGTCTTGGTTACAATAACTGCGATATCAGCACCTGTTGCAAGCATATCTTTTTTTAATTTTTCGATCCAATCTCCCGCAAAGCCTTCTGTACGCTTGCTTTCATAAATTATTTTGCCGCATTCCTGACCTGAATTATTTCTTACTGTATGAATACAATCTGCTCCTCTTATTCCTTTGCCTACTTCAGTGATCAGGTCAAAAGGAAAAGCGGTTGTAAGCATTTCTTCCAAGGCCAGTTCCTGCACTTCTCCCTGGAGCTGCATAGAACCCTGCTCCAGTTTTCTTTTCATTTCATCTGCCTGTTTTTTTTGATCCTCGAGTTGTTTTTCCATTTCCCTCATACGCAGATTTAGTTCATTCTCTTTCAATGCATTTTTTTCTGTTTCCTGCCTGCGTATCTGTTCCGTAATATTTTGCCTTTCATCCTGCAATTTTTTTTGAACTGTTATTTCCAACTCTTCTTTTTGTGTTTGTAATTGCTTTTCTTTTTGCAGAAAATCCAGTTCCTTTTTTCGGGCGTCTTTTAATTTCTGATCTGTCTCGGTGCACTGATCCTGCAGCATTTTCATCTTGTTCTCATAATCCGCTGATATATTTCTTGTCAGGCGTTCCTGAACCTCTTTTTCCAATTTTTCCTTTTCCTGCTGCAGTTTCTGAGAAAATATCGCATTCTCGTTTTTCTTTTTATCTTCAAAAAGTTGTTTATCCCTTTCAAGATTAATCTTTTCCGCGTCTACCTTTCTGAGAGACTCCTGTAATTCATTATCATATTGATCTTTGTATTTTTTTTCTATATCTGCTGAAAGACTTTCGTCTGCATCAAACCTATGCCCGCATTTCGGACATTTTATATCGGTGGCCATATACTTTTTTTTACAAGATAAATATTTTGGCCGGTAAGGCGGTAAGGCGGTAAATTAATATCGGATAAACGTCTTATCGTCTTTCCGGCTTAGATAAAAGTATAAATAAAAAACCTTTCCCGGAGGGAAAGGCTGTAAATGTGCGGCCAATCAGATTCGAACTGACACACCCGTTGTATGGGCGCTACCACCTCAAGGTAGTGCGTCTACCAATTTCGCCATAGCCGCAAAAAAAAGCATCTCTTCAGATGCTTGTGCCCCGGAACGGAATTGAACCGTTACTTGCATTGCTGCAAACAGGATTTTAAGTCCTGCGTGTCTACCAGTTTCACCACCGGGGCAATAAGACCATTAGCCTTCGACAGGCTCAGGCTTACAAAAAAAAACTCCCGTTTCGGGCGGGAGTCTTTGTGAGCGGAAGACCGGGCTCGAACCGGCCACCTCGACCTTGGCAAGGTCGCGCTCTACCAAATGAGCTACTTCCGCAATAATGATAAGATCTTTTCCCGATTGCTCGAAGTGAATTTCAATGTCACTTTTTGTTTTTCGGACTGCAAAAATAAGGTTTGAAAATTAATTTCGGAAACTTTATTTGTATTTTGGGTTGTATTGGGTGTTTTCAGGAACATTTACTTTTGGTTGCCCTTTATAACGGTGCGTATATAGCGCCACACATGCAGAGAGAACTACTGTGAGGATCAGAAAAACCTGGCAATACCAGATAAAACGGGAGGATGAAACCCAATTGTGAGCAAAATCCTTATCCTTATTCTCAATGATTTCCTGTTGCATTTTATTTTTATTTTCGATTGCAAAAATAAGGTCTTCCGCGGAAAATTAATTATTTGCTTCCGACAAATTCGGAAAACTTTCTTTTCCTTCTGAAATAATACTGCCACAATATGCTTCCGCTATACCTGCCGGTAATGTTTTTATTTGTTGTTTTTACAAAAAGCGATTTTCTTTTTTCAAACAAAAACCATTTCACAAAATCCTTATGAGCTTTTGCAACGGAGAGAAAATAGCCCCGGTCTCCGCTAAGCAGCGCTTTTACAGCTGATACAATATCCAGAAATACCCTCGCCGGCAGTTTAAGAAACAACGCAGCAGCCGGGGTATTCTTATAAAGCATGATCATGTTGTTGCGGAAATTCAGATAGGTTTTCTTACTGTTTCCTTTTGGCAATGTGCCGCCGCCTACATGATAAACAACAGACGCAGGTTGTACGAATATTTTGTATCCTGATCGCTGCATGCGCCAGCAAAGGTCGATCTCTTCCTGATGCGCAAAAAAATATCCGTCAAACCCACCCAGTTCATGGTATACTGAAGATCTGACAAACAATGCTGCGCCCGAGGCCCAAAAGCACGGGGATACCTCATCATACTGGCCGGTATCCTTTTCCATTTGTTCCAAAACACGACCTCTTGCAAAGGGATATCCGAGTTCATCGATCCAACCGCCGCATGCGCCCGCATATTCAAAAAAAGCCCTGTTTTTATAATCCAGTATTTTAGGCTGGCACGCACCTATCGTGCGATCTCTTTCCATCAGTTCTATAATCGGTTCTATCCACCCGGGGGTTACTTCTATATCACTGTTCAATAAAACATAATAATCTGCAACTACTTTTTTTAATGCAGCATTATATCCCCCGGCAAAACCTTCATTTTTCGGGTTGATGATAACTTCTACCTTAGGAAAACTGTCCCGCAGGAATTGAAGTGAGTCGTCAGTGGATGCATTATCAGCTACAATAATTTTTTTATTGCTGAATGAAGATGCAATTACTGCAGGCAGAAATTTTTTAAGGAAATCTTTTCCGTTCCAGTTTAATATAACTACTGCAACTGCGGGTGATTTGGTAATAACAGGAAAATTTTCAGCAGCATTGATATCCATCTGCAGCAAACTTAATCCATTTGCAAAATTTATACAACTCCCGAAATATTATTTATTATTTTTAAACATGTTTGTAAGGTGGTTTAATTTAAAAAACGTGCTTGGCCTCATTGCTATTGCATTTGTTACGGCGAGCATATTCTTCAGCAATCAACTTGCAAAAAAAATAGCTTCTGAAGAGCGTAGGAAAGTAGAACAATATATTGAAGCCGTCAATGACCTGTACAACGTAAATAATACTGATACAAAGCTTGCTTCCAAGATCATCCTTGAAAACGGCAAAGCAATTCCTCTGATTCAGACAAATGAACGCGACAGTATTATTTCATCCAATTATGATTCTGCTGAAATAGCAAGCAAGCCGGGATTCTTAAAAGATAAACTGGTGCAGCTCAAGAAAGAGCATACACCAATTGAATGGATCAATCCTCTGAACCCGAATCAAAAAAATTACACATATTACGGGGAGTCTGATCTGCTTGTTCAGATTCGCTATTTCCCTATCGTGCAACTTGTGGTTGCCGGTCTTTTTATAATCATCATATTAATTGCAGTAACCACAAAGTATAAAAGTACTCAGAACCAGGTATGGGCAGGTATGGCTAAAGAAACTGCTCATCAATTGGGAACGCCTATTTCTTCCCTGCAGGGATGGATGGAAATTCTTAAAGATAATGCGGGCACTGAAAAGATAGCAGCCGAAATGACCAAGGACGTAGAGCGGCTTAAACTTGTAAGCGACAGGTTTGGTAAGATCGGCAGTACACCTAAGCTTGAAGAAACCGACCTGTTGTTGCAGATAGAAAGTATGGTGCAGTATATCAAAAGACGATCTACAGAGCGGGTGTCATTTTCCATAGACAGCAAGGGAGAAACTGAAATACCTGCCATGATAAACCCTCCGCTTTTTGATTGGGTAATTGAAAATCTTTTAAAAAATGCCCTGGATGCAATGGAAGGAAAAGGCAGTATTGATATCTCAATTAAAAATGAGGCTGCCCAGATTGTGATTGATGTAAAAGATACCGGTAAAGGAATAAGTAAAAAAAATATTCCTAATGTTTTTAAGCCGGGTTTCACTACCAAGCAAAGGGGATGGGGCCTCGGGCTATCCCTCAGCAAGCGAATCATAAATTTATATCATAAGGGTGAGCTCTCCGTTAAGCAAAGTGAGCCCGGCAAAGGAACCACATTCCGGATACTGCTGAAAAAATAAAAACCCTCGAAGGAGGGTTGCATTTGACTTAATTATTTAAAGCTTTCAGATCTTGCCCATCACATAGATTTTTCCCTGTGGTTGGGAGTGACCGCCTTGTGTTTCCAGAGTGATTGCAAAGGCTTCTGCTTTTCCAAAGGATTTCATCTTCTGGATCTTATAATTCTTTCCGTCTTTGATAGTAATCATGCCGGCGTCTACAGGTTTGCCATCTACAAATGCCCAAAGCTGGTATTGATGACCGTGAGGAGCAGCAGGTAAATTCTTGGGATCTACGTATACCTCGCCGGTATTTTTCATCCAGAATATTTTAGCAGCAGCATCCGGTGCGGCCTCCAAACCATCTAAAGCAACCGGTTTGCTGTACTTACTTTGCACGATATTCATATCCCTGTCCATGTCAGTAAGGTGAGCATTCATTTCTGCAATTTGCTGTTGACCCTCAGCATATTGACCCTGAGCATTTTTAAATTTATTATAATAGAAAACATTACTGACCAATAAAATCAGAATAGCTGCAGCTGCCGCAATCCTACCCAAAGGTGAAAACGAAACTACTTTTGCAGAAGATTTTTCAGCAACAGTCCGAGGAATATTTATTGCTTGTGGTATAGATTGTTTAGGAGTATTTAAAGAGGAAAAAATCCTTTCTTTGACCGCATCAGAAGGTTTTACTGCATTTGCCATAGCATATGCTTCCATAGCCATTTCTATGCTCCTGATCTCAGCCTCCACTTCAGGGTATTGAACCCTCCATTGGTCTACCTGTAAACGCTCTGCCGGAGATGCCACGCCTATAACGTACATTTCCAAAAGTGCTGATGATATAATGTCTTCTTTTTCCAAGTTCTTAATTTTGCAATAATTTTCTTAATTCAATAATTCCGGACCTCATTCTTGTTTTAACTGTACCAAGGGGGATATGCATCTCTTTTGAAATTTCTTCCTGAGTATACCCGTTAAAATAGGCGAGGTCAATGATAACTTTTTGATCCGGCTTCAGGTATTGCAACTGTTTTCGTAATCCTATGGTATCAAACTTATCTGAACTGAAGGTTTTATCGCTGTAATCAGATACGGAATTTTCATCCCGTGAGATTTGTTTTTGCTTTTTATATCCTTTGCTCCGCAATGTATCTATAGTGAGGTTCCGGGTAATATTGATCATCCAGGTAAAAAGCCGACCTTTTGTGTCATCGTATTGTTTGAAGTTGTTCCAAATTTTCAAAAAAGCCTCCTGTAAGATGTCTTCAGCAAGCTGACTATCATCTACCATGCGAATTATAATCCCGTTCAGCGCAGCAGCATAATTGTCGTAGAGATAAGTGAATGCATTTTGATCCTGCACTTTGAGAAGGGAAACCAGTTCTTCCTCGCTGTATTTAAGATTTGATTGCAATGAGTTATATATTTAAACCGGGGTATCCGGTAACAAATGGAATATTTAATCGTTAAAATTAGTGAAAAGTGTAATCAGATATTCTTTTAAATTTTAACCCGCCCTGCTTACTTCATATACGGGGCTGAATAAGTACCATTTTCCTGTTGCAATCTCTTTGCACTTAAAACGTTTCCTTACTTTTTCGCTGTTTTCAAAAATTCTCCCATCCGGTGTTTGAAATTTTTCCCCGATAGGAACTTGTTCTACAAAGGAAATACCCGGTTGCATGGTATCAAACTTTTTTAAGATCCGCTGTAATTTTTCATCGGCACAACTGCTTGCTGCCGGATTTGTAAGAGATTGAAATAATGCTGCTTCAATATCATCAGGGAAAATGCCTTTCCCCATGAATTCCTTTAATATTCCGCCAAAAGACATTTTCCATTCTATGCCATGGGGCCGGGCTTTTCGCCCGTATTGTTCAAAGGTTATGAGGTGAGCCGTTTCATGAAGCAACGTTATCAGAAAAGCATATTTATTTAAATCACCGTTTACACTGATCCTATGTCCCTTACCGTTGTGGGCATGCCTGTAATCTCCCAGCAGTGTTTTTCGTCGGCGTGTAATGGTAAGCTGCACTTTATGCAGGTGTATGTATCGGAGAACCGCCTCTGTGCTTCCGGAGGGGAGATAAGAAGCAAGAGCATCAAAATCTACTTCTGTTTTTGACATGCCTTTTCAGGGATAGTGTTTTTATTTGCATTTGATAAATTGGGAGATCCGGTTCTTCCAATCTTTAAAAATGTTATACCCGTTTCCTATTCTCTTTTGATATCGCCAACACTTCTGCCCCCAGGTAAAACATATAAAGGAACATGGATAGGAAAACAGCTTTCTTGTCAAATGATTTTCCGGTCAGAAGCACATAAGCCAATACCGCTATAACTGCGGTAAACATTTTTATCATCATGCCCGCCATAATACTTCTTATAAAAACATTGGGATTTGCATTACCCATAGCTTTTTTCTGCATAAAAAATACTAAAACACTTACTGCAACGAATAGCACATTGGCACCTAAAAGCACCCTTTTATCAATCTGATATTTTTCCCAAATACCTTCTGCCAGCAGAATGAATGCATTGACAACAACAAAAAGTATAATAAGAGGTAAAAGTCTTTTTGCAAAAAGGTTCATGTTCGTTTTTTAGGTGCGGTATCTTTTATCACTTTATAAATTACAACAGCAATCACGGCTAAAGGCAAGATCCAGACTGCCAGGGGCATATTAAAAGCGAATTGTTCATCTGCTTTTATACCTAACCATACTGCCAGGCCCAGGCCTGCGATTAGCTGTGTAGCTAAACCGGCGTATTTGAATAAAAGACTGTTATCTTTTTTTTCCACTTCTTTTCGGTTTTTTTTCCTTTGTCTCCTCCTTTTCTACGGGCAGATTGAATGTATCTTTAAAACTGATCTCTCCCTGAAGCACTTTCTGAATATTTTTGAGGTAGTTATCCTGAAGAATGAGTGCCATTTCCATGGAGTCAGTTCGTATTTTAAGGCTACGAAGTTCTTTCACCTGTGTCACATTACCTGTACCCGTACCCGGAAGGTAATTTTTTAGCGGTGTAAAAATAATCAGAGATGCTGTAAGTCCAACCATGAGTATAAAAACAGTACTCAGCACTACGTATACACTCA
>JBGTJG010000425.1:0-3798 GCA_041745235.1 Ferruginibacter sp.
AGATGAGCTGATAGGGGAAGTTTCAGATCTGGATGATATCATTGCTTTTACAAAAAGCGGCATCATGAAGATCATTCGCGTATCTGACAAAACATTCATCGGTAAGGATATCATCCATGCGGCGGTGTTTCAGAAAGCAGATGAAAGAACCACGTACAACGCTATTTACACCGACGGCACAACAGGTGTGAGCTATGCAAAGCGTTTCAACGTTTCCGGGATCACCAGGGAGAAAGAATACAACATCACCAAAGGAACGGACAAAACTAAGGTGCAGTATTTTTCTGTAAACGCAAACGGTGAGGCAGAAGTAGTAAAGATATTACTGAGCCCTAATTGCAGTGCAAAAAAGAAAGAGTTTGATTTCTATTTTGAAGAATTGGAAATAAAGGGCAGAGGATCAATGGGTAACCAGGTCACTAAATATCCGATCAAAAACGTACGGTTCAAAGATGCCGGTAAATCGACCCTTGATGCAAAGAAGCTTTGGTTTGACCATAAATTCGGACGTTTAAGCACAGAAGAAAAAGGCCAATACCTCGGCAAGTTTGAAGCAGAGGACAGGCTGGTGGTTTTTTATCACGATGGCAATTACGAGATCGTAGATCAGGAGTTAAATCAGCGTTTTGAATCGGATAAGATCCTGCGCCTGGAAAAATTCGAGTCAGCTAAGATTTTTTCTGCAATATATCTGGACAATGATAAGCTACAGTATAATGTAAAGCGGTTTAAAATAGACACGACCACCCTGCACAGTAAGTTTTTGATCATAAAAGAAGGGAAAGGTAATGTGCTCTCAGCGATAAGCTCTGAGGAGCATCCGGTGCTTGCTGTTAAAACAGGACGTGGCCAGCAGATCAGTAAAGTCAGTTTCAAAATTGATAAGATCGCAGAGGTAATGGGTCGTCAGGCAATAGGCAGCAGGCTGATTGATTTCAATAAAAGCATCGAAATGGAATGGGCAATTCCCAAAGATGTAGATTTGCAGCAGCAGCTTTTTGACTGAAAGCAGCCGCTGAAAAAAATAAAAAAGCTATCTCATAAAGAGATAGCTTTTTTATGATTCCACCACCGGAATCAGTCGAATGGCTTATTTAATCAGTATCTGCATATTTTCCACACCTGATGTGCGGCGCAAACTAAGGCTGTAACTACCTTTTGTAAGATTGGTTACGTTCATCTGATTGCTGCCGTTTTTCATGTTTTGTGATAAAACCTTTCTGCCGGCTGCATCAAACAATGTGGCCTGAGTTATGAGGTCCTGTGAGGAAGCAATATTTACATTTAATATATTACTCGCAGGATTAGGATAAACAAACGCCGTATTTTTCCCACATGTATTATTAAGGGTAATAGTTTTCGTGTATTGTATTTTTCCATCAAGATCTACAGATTTAATCCGATAAAATGCTTTTCTTTGTTCAGGCAGGTGAGCGGCATTGTACTGACTGCCGCTTCCGCGTCCTATTATTGCAAAAACTCCTGAATAGCTCAGACCATCTCTGCTGTATTCCACGATATAAATTTTAAGATTTTCCTCTGTTTCTGCTTTCCATGTAATGATGGTATTACACTCATTAATTACAGCATTGAATGCCGATATGATTACAGGCACAACAGCGGCAGGCTGTACCAAAATATGCAGAGTAGCATTTGAGCAGGCCGTGGGATTGCTCATATCGCAGGTAGTGTATGTAAAGTCAATCGGACCGGTGAACCCTGCTGCAGGAGTAAATGTAAACGTACCATCAGTATTAAGAACAAATGTTCCCTGGCCATTTACTATATTTTGCGGTTGTACTACTTCTGTGTCTCCCTCGGAGTCTATATCATTTGTTGATACATTTCCGCTTACAGGCACGCCTGCAGGCGTAGTAGCATAATCATCCGCAGCGGCTGTGTTGGGTGCAGCAGATGTAGGTGTAACAGTTACAATCTGATATGCACTTGCACACATAGGCGGCACTTGGTTATCACACACGGTATATCTTATTGTATCTGTTCCGATAAATCCTGCAGGAGGTGTATAGGTAATGTCACCGTTAGCAGAATTGACAGTTGCGGTACCACCTGAACTTGTATTTCCGGGTTTGGTGCCGTTTAAATCAGTCAGGGTAACAGATGCCGGAACCAATGAAGCCCCTGTCTTTCCGGGAGCATCATTTGCCAGGCTTTTGATGGTCACAGCAACATTGGTTTTCGTTATTGCCAGATCAGTGTTTGCGACAGGTGGATTATTAGCACCCAGTGAAGCATCAAGTACAGTGATTGTTAGTAGTTCATTCTTACAGAGGCCTGCAAGGCAAACAGGAATAATGAATTGATATACACCTACAGCGGTTGGCGTAAATGTATAGCTGCCGTTAGCATTTACCGTAGGTAATGATGCACTTGGATTTGTAACACCCGAAGGCACTGCAGGTGCACCATAAGTTGTTCCCGGTTGTACTTTATCATTGGTACTCACATTCCCGCTTACCTGCACGTTTACATAAGTTACATTCATATCGGGGTTACTGTAGTTGCAGGGAAATCCGGGTGTTCCCACAGGTATATTTCTTGTGCCAATAAATGCGCTGTATACATCAAGGAAGGTAAGTGCACCTGCTGCGTTTGAATAAGTAATTCTTATTTCATTGAACGGCAGATTCGCTGTGAAGGCAGTATTGAAAACACCCGGGCTGGCGGCGATAAATGCAACCACTAAATTTATTTTTAATAATTGTGTACCGGTTCTCGATTCCTGCTGTACGCCGTTCAGGTAGGTTGTTATAGTTATTGAATTAAATAATGTTGCCTCAATAAAATTATTCGGGTCCTGAACGACAAAGCCTGCTGTAATGCCGGCAGGATAAACCGTTACAAGATCACGTACAGATATTGATCCTGAAGCAAAAGCCCCTGCAATCAAATTTATTCTGCCAAAATCTGTATTGCTCGCAGTAATAACATTCTGGGGATTATCTACAGTACATGCAACGCATGCTAAAGTATTAATTCCTGTACGTGAACCTTCAATTACTACAGGATATGCAGGACTGTTAAGTGGGAAAGTATTTCTGCAGCCGATCACACCTGCACAACCGCTTTGAAAAACTGCGCCATAAACATTTGTAGAACCGATATCCAGAGTGGCAGTATTTGCTATTGTAATTTTTACTTCATCAAATGCAACATTACTTACAATACCCAAAACGGTACGGGGAGTACCGGATAATAAAGACGTGCCCGCTGTAACTACCTGGCTGCTTCCGGTTCCGGTTTGCACCACTGCTCCGTTATTCAATAATGTAATGGTCACGTTGCCCAACACATTGGCATTTAAAAGGCTTACCGTTTCTATATCAAAACCTGCGAATGTACCGGCAGGATAAGTAGTAAGCTGATCGCTCACTGCAAGATTCCCTTGGGCTGCAACGCCTGCAGTAAGGATTATCTGTGCAAAATTTGCAGGATCATTATCTATTACATTTTCAGGATTCAGTACACCGCATAATGCACAGGCTAAACCCGTAATACCTGTATTAGCAGGATCAATAAAAACAGGGTATGCGGGAGCAGTTATAGGAGTGCTTACATTGCATGCCAATGCAGCGCCTGCACAGAAACGATTTACTTCTGCATGAAATATGTTGAATGCACCTATTGCTAAAGCACCGTTTACAGTAAGTCTTATTTTATCAAAACTGAGGGTAGTTAAAACTCCTATGCGTGTCGCACCGCTGAATGCAGAAATTGTTGCTAATGAGCTACCGGTAAAACTTTTCCGCAGCACACCACCTGAATATGTGGAAACTG
>JBGTJG010000426.1:0-1837 GCA_041745235.1 Ferruginibacter sp.
TAAAAACGCGGTGATCACCGAATTGCTCGGCAAGCGTTGCAGCTTCACGGAAAACACCGCCCAATCTGCGCCCTACATCCTGGCCGTATAAAACACTTTCCGGAAAATCTTCCATTATTTCCCTGATGGCAAACAATGCCGCATCCACCATTAGTACTTTTTCTTTTCCTGCGGGAGAGCGTTCTCCGTTCTCTGCTGTTATTTGTGTAGGGGCAAATACATGATTTATAACCGAAGAAGCCTGCGGCTCGGGAGATGCAACTGCTTTATCAAATTCTTTTTTTATGAACTCGGCAGCTTCTGTTTCAATACATTTTAATTGACTTTCACCTATCCTTTTCTGTAACAACACAGCACGGAGGTTTTCAAAAGGATCATCTTCGGAATGATTGCGCAGATCATCGGCAGTGCGGTAAAAATCTTTGCGTACGCCGCTGGTATGGTGACCGAGCAGAGGTACACTTGCATGAACCAGCCATGGGCACCTTTCAGTACGCACATCATCAATAACATGCTGCATGGAATGATAACTCTCTTCAAAATTATAACCGTCTATGCTTACTCTTTTTATCCCTTTAAAACCTTCTGTAAATTCATATGCATTGCTTGTTCTTGCTTCTGCAGATGTAACGCTGATGCCCCATTCATTGTCCTGCACGAGAAAAATTATCGGCAACTGATGAAGTGCAGCAAATTGAAATGCTTCACTTACTTCACCTTCGGTAACTGAAGCATCTCCGAGCGAACAGATTACTACAGGAGCTTCGCCGTTGATGCCTTTTTTGTAAAGCGAAGATTTTATTCTTTCCAGATATTTTATTCCCTGAGCAACACCCGTTGTGGGGATGGCCTGCATGCCGGTCGCACTGCTTTGGTGTATGATGGTGGGCTTATCATCTCCACGGTAATTGGGGTGATTATAATAGGAACGGCCGCCGGTAAATATATCTTCACCTTTTGCCAGCAACTGCAGCATCATGGTGTAAGGAGAAAATTCCATTCCAAGCATCATGCTTTCATCACGATAATAAGGGCTTACATAATCGCATGGCAGCAGGTGATATGCTGTAGCAAGTTGTATGGCTTCATGTCCGCGGCTCGTACTGTGCACATATTTGCAAATGGATCGGTTTGCTTCATATATTTCCGCCATCGCCTTTGCATGGCACATGTGCGTAAAGGCGTTTAATAAAATCTCTGAAGAAATACTCATGATAAGATGTGAAATCTACGAGGTTGCAAAATAGTTATTATTAAATAAAAAATCTTGCAGGAAGAACGTTGCACTAATGTGCAACCGGGTTAAGAGTGGTAATTATGTCCATGCTTAAAATATTTCTTATATTTGTCTCTCCAATCCAGACTGCTTTATCAACCCTTATGAGACAACTTTACTCCGTCCTGCTTTTATTAGTATTATTACTAACTACTACTTTATTTAAGAACGATGCTTTTTCACAGGCAGGTAGTAATGATCCCACTTTTAACCCCTCAGACATTGGTTTTGGTTTCGGCGACGGCGTAAATGGATCGATCCATACTACCGCCATCCAAAGCGATGGTAAGATCATTATAGCGGGAACTTTTACCAGTTATGACGGCACAGAAAGAAAGAGTATTGCCCGTCTGAACAGTGATGGCTCGTTGGATAACGGTTTTAACCCTGGCTCCGGCGTAACCGGAATTAGTATAATAAAAACTTGCGCCCTACAAAGCGACGGCAAAATTATAATCGGGGGAGACTTTACTTTTTACAACGGCGTGGCAAGAAATTACATTGCCCTGTTAAACAGTGATGGCAGTTTGGATTTAAATTTTGACCCGGGTACAGGAGCAA
>JBGTJG010000427.1:0-3976 GCA_041745235.1 Ferruginibacter sp.
GCCAGAGAGCACAATCTTAAAAATCTTGATATAAAGATCCCGAAAAATAAGCTCGTGGTATTTACAGGTGTGAGCGGCAGCGGAAAATCTTCTCTGGCATTTGATACAATATATAATGAAGGACAGCGCCGTTACATGGAAAGCTTTTCTGCATACGCACGGCAATTTGTCGGCGATATGGACAGGCCTGATGTAGATAAGATCACCGGTCTTTCGCCGGTGATATCCATCGAACAAAAAACTACGAACAAAAATCCGCGCAGTACAGTAGGTACCATCACAGAGATCTATGATTTTCTGCGATTGTTGTTTGCAAGGATCGGAGAAGCTTACAGTTACAACACGGGAAAAAAGATGGTGAAATTTTCTGAAGAGGAAATTGTTCAATCCATTTACAGCAAATTCAACAATAAAAAAATAAGCCTTCTTGCTCCGCTGGTCCGTGGCCGCAAGGGGCATTACCGCGAGCTTTTTGAAGACATTCGAAAAAAAGGTTTTTTAAAAGTTCGCATCGACGGTGAAATCACTGACCTCACGCCTCGCATGCAACTTGACCGTTATAAAATACATGATATAGAAGTAGTGGTAGACAGGTTGCAGGTTACAGACGATATGAAGTTTCGCCTGAGCCAAAGTGTGCAAAAGACACTGCAGATGGGAAAGGACCTTTTGTTTCTATTGGTCAATGATGATAAACAACTTGCACAGTACAGCAAACAGCTGATGTGCATAGACACGGGCATCAGCTATGAAGAGCCATCGCCAAATGCATTTTCTTTTAATTCTCCGTACGGGGCCTGCCCGGGTTGCAAAGGTTTGGGTACTGTATTCCAGATAAATATGGATGCTATAATTCCTGATCCCTCGCTCAGCGTGAAGGCCGGAGGGATAGCACCTTTGGGGGAAGAACGGGATGCCCATGTATTTAAACAAGTACTTTCCGTAGCAAAAAAGCATAAGATCAATCTGGATAAACCGGTAAAAGACCTGCCGATTAAAGCAATGAATGTGTTGCTGTACGGTATGGACACCATTGATGATGGTGCTGTTTCCGCAGATGTAGATATGAACATGCAGCAAACGGGTGAAAATTATTACACAACAGAATATGAAGGCGTGATCACAATGGTAAAGCGATGGTTTGCTTCCACCACATCCAGTGAAAGTATAAGGGATTGGGCAGAACAATTCATGCAGCTGCGTTCCTGTGAAACGTGCGCAGGTACAAGGCTGCGCAAAGAAAGCCTTTGGTTTAAAGTAGATGAAAAAAATATTGCAGAATTAAGTGCGTTAGATCTTGATGTATTATATGCATGGTTTACCGGTGTAGAAAAAAGACTGAACACAAAACAAAATACTATTGCAAAAGATCTCCTGAAAGAGATACGGGAGCGATTGGAATTTCTGCTGAATGTAGGGCTCACGTATCTTACGTTGTACCGGCCTTCTAAAAGCCTGAGTGGTGGCGAGTACCAGCGCATCCGACTGGCAACGCAAATAGGATCGCAACTGCAGGGTATCACTTATATATTGGATGAGCCGAGTATCGGCTTACACCAAAGGGATAATCAAAGACTGATAAATGCATTGCAAAATCTGCGGGATATCGGAAACAGTGTACTTGTGGTAGAGCATGATAAAGACATTATGCTCGCTGCAGATCACCTGATCGACATTGGGCCCAAAGCGGGAACGCATGGCGGCAAGGTAGTGGCTGCGGGCACACCGGCGGAAGTCCTGAACTCCGGCTCTGAGACCGCGAAATATTTAAAAGGAGAAAAAAATATCCTGATCCCGGCTGAAACCAGAAAAGGAAACGGAAAATTTATAGAATTAAAAGGTGTAACGGGCAATAACCTGAAAAACATCTCAGTAAAACTTCCCCTCGGGCAAATGATACTGGTAACGGGTGTGAGCGGTAGCGGTAAATCTACATTGGTAAATGAAACACTGTACCCATTGATGGCCAGGTTTTGCTACAATTCCAAGGGGGAAGCTATGCCGCACAAAAGCATTAAAGGCCTGGAGCATATTGATAAAGTAATTGAAATAGATCAAAGCCCTATCGGCAGAACACCTCGCAGCAACCCTGCTACTTACTGCGGGTTCTTTACTGACATCAGAACTTTATTTGCCGCAGTACCGGAAGCGAAAATAAGGGGATACAATGCGGGCCGTTTTTCTTTTAATGTAAAAAGCGGCAGGTGCGAGATATGTGAAGGCGGTGGTATGCGTACCATAGAAATGAATTTTTTACCGGATGTATATGTGCATTGCGAAAAATGTAACGGTAAAAGATACAACAGGGAAACCTTGGAAATTCGCTACAAAGGAAAATCGATAAGTGATGTGCTGAATATGACGGTAGATGATGCAGTGGAGTTCTTCAGTGCGGTACCTTATATCTACCGTAAGATAAAAGTGCTGCAGGATGTTGGCCTCGGATACATCAATCTTGGTCAAAGTGCTGTAACATTAAGTGGTGGCGAAGCGCAACGTGTAAAGCTTTCTACAGAGCTCGGGAAAAGAGATACAGGAAAAACATTTTACATTTTAGATGAACCTACAACGGGCCTTCATTTTCAGGATATACAACACCTGCTGGATGTGCTGAATAAATTGGTGGACAGGGGAAATACAGTTCTGATCATTGAGCACAATCTTGATATGATAAAAGTAGCAGATCACATCATTGACATTGGCCCGGAAGGCGGCGGTGGTGGCGGTGAGGTTTTGTATGAAGGGGTGCCGAAGGGAATGCTGGATGTGAAAGCAAGTTTTACTGCTAAGTATTTGAAAGAGGAGTTTGCTAAGAATTGATTCATCTCTCAGGTGAAAAAAGATTTGAGGTGCGTTCCTTTCCTCATGTAATTTATTAAAGATTATATTTGATAATTATACATTAAACCTTTCAATTTTTCTCCAATGCTAATACTTGAGAATGCTGCTTTGATGTGGTTTATTGCAGGATTTATATTGTTTATACTGGAGTTTGTTACGCCCGGTTTGATTTTATTTTTTTTTGCAGTGGGTGCATGGCTTGTGTCAATACTTTTATTATTTGTTGACCTGCCTGTTAACAGTCAGCTTATTCTTTTTCTGATAGGGTCATTGGCTACCCTTGTATTATTCAGGAAGTGGCTTAAAAAAGTAATTTGGATAAAACGGCATTCAAGTGAGATCGAGGATGAATTTGTAGGTAAAACAGCAATAGCTGAAACCTTTATTGGTCCGGGACATGAGGGTAAAGTGCAATTTCGGGGAACTTCCTGGAATGCCATTTCTGATGATACAATTGAAAAAGGCGAGAATTTAATAATAATGGGAAACCTGAGCATAAAATTAATTGTCAGATCCGCAAAAATGTAAAAAAATGACAACAACTATAATCCTGGTTTTTTTAATTCTGTTTGTATTGGTAGCTTTCTTATCTACTTTTAAAGTAGTACCTCAGCGATCGGTATACATCGTGGAGAGGCTGGGAAAATACAGCCGTACGCTTGAGGCGGGCTTCCACATTCTGATCCCTTTTATTGATAAAATAGCGTACAAACAAAATCTAAAGGAACAGGCAATAGATGTGGCTTCCCAAATATGTATTACAAAAGATAACATCGCTGTAGAAGTAGATGGAATATTATATCTGCAGGTAGTAGATCCGCAAAAAGCATCTTATGGTATAGATAATTATAAGTTTGCCGTTATACAAATTTCTCAGACTACCATGCGTAGCGTAATAGGGAAAATGGAGTTGGACAAAACATTTGAAGAACGTGAAACGGTGAACGGAACCATTGTGGAGGCAGTGGATAAAGCAAGTGATTCATGGGGAATTAAAGTCTCCCGTTATGAGGTAAAAAATATTTCTCCGCCACAAAGTATCAAGGATGCGATGGAAAAGCAAATGCGGGCAGAGCGGGAAAAAAGGGCGCTTATAGCAGAATCTGAAGGCGATAAGCAGGCTAAAATAAACCGG
>JBGTJG010000428.1:0-2757 GCA_041745235.1 Ferruginibacter sp.
AGCCGGAACAAACGCATTTTAATAATGTGCTTTATAAAGATTTCTTTGTGCGGTCAGATAAATGTAATCCGTTACTTGATGTTACGTTTGACGGTGTACATATATTGAGTAGGGATATTGTTGCGTCCCGACCTAATATTCTGATAAAACTGAAAGATGAGAGCAGATTCCTTGCGCTTAAGGATACGTCGCTTATAAAAGTGCAGCTAAGGTATCCTGATCAGTCATTGCACACTTATAATTTTAACGGAGATACGCTTAGATTTATCCCTGCAAACCTTGCAGCAGGCGAAAATACTGCGAGCATTGAGTTTAAACCTTATCTACCGCTTGATGGTGAATATGAATTGATCATATCCGGGAAAGATGCATCAGGAAATACTGCTGGAAATCTTGACTACCGGGTTGTGTTTACTGTTATTAATAAAGCAATGATCAGTGAAATGCTGAACTATCCTAACCCTTTTACTACATCTACTGCATTTGTTTTTACCCTGACCGGCAGCACGGTGCCCCAGAATATGCGCATACAGATACTTACCATTACTGGTAAGGTTGTCAGAGAAATAACAAAAGACGAGCTGGGGCCGATACATGTCGGCAGGAACATCACAGAATTCAAATGGGATGGTACAGATATGTACGGGCAAAAACTGGCAAATGGAGTTTATCTGTACAGGGTGCTTACAAACCTCAACGGCAAATCATTGGAGAAGTATAAGGCAGAAGGTGATAACACAGAGAAATATTTCAACAAAGGATACGGAAAAATGTATCTGATGCGATAATTTTTTTAATAAAGCATAAGCCCCGTCGCATTTATCACGCACGGGGCTTTTTTGTATACTTTTACAAAAATTCTTCATGGCTAAGATCGGGATAAATATTGCTACAGGCAGTTTACAACAAAATGAAATCGTTGTGGGTATTGATCTTGGAACAACTAACAGCCTTATTGCAATTGTCCATCCTGAAACCAAACAGGCTGTTACATTAAAAGAGCATGACGGCTCATCGCTCACACCTTCTGTTGTTTATTTTGAACCTTCCGGGAGTTTGGTTATCGGTGATGCAGCTAAAGAATTCCTGATTACTTCACCTGAAAGAACTGTTTTTTCTGCAAAGAGATTGCTGGGTAAGAGTTATAATGAGATTAAAAATGATGTGGCTGCACTGCCATTCAGGATCAAAGCAGATGACAGCGAAAAGCCTGTAAGTATAGAGATAGGTTCAGCATCCTATAACCCCGTCGAAATTTCTTCGATCATTTTAAAAGAATTAAAAAAAAAGGCAGAACATATTCTTAAAACCCCGGTAAATAAAGCGGTAATAACAGTACCTGCTTATTTCAATGACGGGCAGCGGCAAGCGACAACAGAAGCAGGAAGGATTGCGGGAATAGAGGTGCTCCGAATTATAAACGAACCCACGGCAGCGAGTCTGGCTTATGGCCTTGGCCTTAGCAAAGAGGAAGAAAAAACAATAGCGGTATACGATCTCGGAGGTGGGACTTTTGACGTTTCATTTTTAAGACTGAGCGGAGGCGTGTTCTAAGTACTTTCAACAAACGGCGATACTCATCTTGGCGGGGATGATTTTGATAACGTAATTGTTGAACTCTTTAAGCAACAACTTAAGATAAAGCGGGAAGATCTTCATGAGGACCGATCACTCATGCAGGCGTTGCGCTTAAAAGCTGAAGAAGCTAAAAAGCACCTATCCGTGGCTGATTCCTTTACCGGAGAATTGCGGGGAACAAAACTCAACATTAAAAAATCGGAATTCAATGAGCAGATTAAATTCCTCATTGACAAAACCATTGTTTGTTGCAAAAAAGCCATAAAGGATGCATCGTTGGAGGTAAATGAAATTGATGAAATAATTATGGTGGGAGGCAGTACTCGCATCCCTGTTGTAAAGGAAACGGTGAGTGGTTTTTTCGGAAGGCGGGTAAATGATTCTGTTAACCCGGACGAAGTTGTAGCCCTCGGCGCGGCAATACAAGCAGACATACTTGCGGGTAATAATAAGGATACACTCTTGCTTGATATAACTCCATTAAGCCTTGGTGTAGAAACTGCAGGGGATTTGATGGATGTGATCATTCCGCGGAATGCTAAAATACCTACTTCTGCTGCCCGTGAATATACTACGCAGGCAGACGGACAGGTAAATATGCGCATCAGTATTTTCCAGGGAGAAAGAGATATTGTCACAGACAACATGCTACTTGCCACATTAAATCTGAAAGGCATACCGCCTATGCCGGCCGGGATGGCAAAAGTGCAGATTGTTTTCCTGATCAATGCTGACGGATTACTCACCGTAAAAGCAAAAGAATTACGAAGCGGTACAGAACAGAGTATAGAAGTAAAACCAAGGGCAGGAATTAATGATGCGATGGTAGAAAAAATGCTCATGGATTCTATGGCAAATGCAGAAGTTGATATATTAGCAAGAGCACTTGCAGAAGCAAAAACGGAAGGTGAACAATTGCTGAAGACCACAGAAAGATTTTTGCAAAAAAATGCAGATCAGTTGATAAACAGTGAACTTGCTGATACAGCAGCTGCGATGCAGGCATTACAGCTCGCCGTAACTATGAACGATAAGAACCTTATTCAGCAAAAGACGGAGGAGCTCAATGATATTTCCCGACCGTATGCAGAACGGATTATGGATATTGCAGTAGGAACTGCAATGAAAGGCAAAACTATCTCCTGAAACTTTTTCACGGATGCTTCTTAAAGAACGCTT
>JBGTJG010000429.1:0-2356 GCA_041745235.1 Ferruginibacter sp.
AATGAAGCACTTGCAACAGGCGCAAATATTATTGCTGCTGCATGCCCTTTTTGCAATACCATGCTGACAGATGGTGTAAAAAACAAAGAGAAAGAAGATGAAGTTGCTGTGATGGATATTGCAGAACTGGTTGCGGCTTGTATATAAAGAACGCAGATCATTATGATGGTCATGATGCCTTATGATTCTTAAAAAAATCATACCTGATCTTAATAATCATAAAAATCTGTGTTCAAAAATCTTAAGAATGAGTTTCAATATAAAAGAACATCTCCCCGAGGACTTTTCCGATACCTCCCGCGTGTGGATCTACCAAAGCAGCCGTTTATTTTTTATAAGCGAAGCACTGGAAATGGAAACCATGCTCAGTGATTTTGTAAAGAGCTGGAACAGCCATGGTACGCCTGTGAAAGGTTATGCGAATATTTTCTTCGGCAGGTTCATCGTTTTTATGGCGGATGAAAATGCAACAGGAGTGAGCGGCTGCAGTACGGATAGTTCAGTAAGGCTAATTAAAGAAATAGAGACCAAGTACAATGTAAATATGTTTGACAGGCTGATGCTCTGTTTTTATATCAAAGAAAAAATTGAACAGTTGCCGGTTTCACAATTAGATTATGCCATCGCAAACAAATTCATCGGGCCTGAAACGATGTATTTTGATAATACCGTTCTCACAAAAAAAGGCCTCGAAGAAAACTGGATAACCTCTGTAAAAAATACGTGGCTCGGTAAAAAACTCGCCCTGCACGATAATAATCATTCGGCTTAACCACACCGTTTCCATTCCTATTGATCTCATTTTCATTCCATGGCATGATTTTCCCTGTAATTGACCTCTATGGCAGGCAGTATTTTGCATAATTTTCTCTTCAAACGGTTTATTGCAGTTTTAGTATTCTTTTTTGGTTTCATCCAACATAATTTTTCACAAACAACAGTTCCGCGGGACTCTGCAGGTTATCGCATTCTCAGGGCGTCCGGTAATTACAATAAGAATCCATTGTATAAGTTTTTTTGGGGAGAGCATTACCGCAGAGAATGGAACACCCCGGTTAAAGCACTATCCGTTAATCTGGACACACTCAAAGGAGGCCTAATCCCCTATCAAACCGGTGGAAGCCGGCAAACAAAATCTATTCGGGTAAAGGATACACAGGACAGGGAATATGTGTTTCGCAGCGTAGACAAATCATTCGGTAAGGCTATCCCCGAGATCACACACGGAACATTTATAGAAAAGATCGCAAACGATCAGGTTACTGTTTCGCATCCCTATGCCGCTCTTGCAGTTGAACCCCTTGCACGTGCAGTAAATATCTTTCATGCCATTCCGGAATTGACATATGTTCCTAAGCAAAAAGCGCTGGGTGCGCTGAGCGACAGCACAGGAAATATTCTGTATTTACTGGAGCAAAGGCCGGATGAAGATTGGTCCACTGCACCCAACTTCGGCTATTCTAAAAACATCGTAGGCACTGATAAGATGCTTGAAAAGATCTTAGCTGATAATGATAATTCTGTTGATCAGAAAGCATTTGTAAAAGCACGACTCTTCGATATGTTTGTTGGAGATTGGGGGCGCCATGAAGATCAATGGAGGTGGGCTACATTTAAGAAAGATGGCAAAACAGTTTATGTGCCCATACCGCGTGACAGGGATAATGCGTTCACAAAATTTGACGGCTTTTTAGTAAAGTTTTTATTATCAGCGGCGGGGGCAAAGCACATGCAGACGTTTGATTATAAAATTAAGCATGTAAATAATTTTAATTTTCCTGCGCGGCATTTAGATCATCATCTTGTAAATGAAGTAACGAAAGAAGAATGGCTGGCGATAGCAAATGAAATGAAGGTTGCGCTTACTGATGGCGTAATTGACAGTGCTGTAAAAAAATTCCCTCCTGAAGTTTACCCTATTTCAGGCCCGGGAATAGCTGCAAAACTTAAGGCAAGGCGTGAGCTGCTTCCCGTTTGGGCCGATACATATTATTCGTTCCTCAATAAAAAGGTTGAGATAACCGGTACCGAAGATTCAGAATTATTTGAAGTGAACAGGATCTCAGATACAGAAACTGTTGTGGATATTTATAAGATCACTAAAGAAAGAGAGATCAAAAAGAAACCGTATTATCATCGTGTTTTTAAAAATAATGAAACAGAAGAGATCAGGTTATACGGAATTGCCGGAAATGATGAATACAAATTAAAGGGTAAGGTGAATAAAGGCATTTTTATGCGCCTGATCGGTGGCCCGGGTAAAGATGTCTATTCGGACGAATCCGGTGTGAAAAGAAATTGTCGTAAAACTTACATTTATGATAATCCCGGCAATGATATAAAAAACAAAACTAGA
>JBGTJG010000430.1:0-5046 GCA_041745235.1 Ferruginibacter sp.
TTGAATATGTTTTTAAAATTCCTAAACCCTGCTTGGCAATTATTGCGGCCATGGCGCCAAAAACTGCAAAAGGAGCAAACTTCATTACATAACCGGTTACTTTCAGGATAACATTTGCAATAGCATCTAATGCTCGTACAACAGGCTCGGTAATTTCACCTAAAGCTGCCGCTGCTACGCCAAAGAATAACGCAAAAACTACGATTTGCAGAATTTCATTCTTGGCCATTGCATCTACCACACTCGCCGGAAAAACATGATAGAAAAAATCTTTTATACTTAATGCTGTCTTATCAATTCCGGAAGAAGTACCTGCATCCGGAAGCGGTAAGTTCATGGCAATTCCGGGCTGAAAAAGATTTACAAGTACAAGCCCTAACAATAAACTTACCAGCGATGCACTTACAAACCATAAAAGTGTTTTACCCCCAATCCTGCCGACAGCGTTAATATCGCCCAATTTAGCCACACCCACCACTAATGTTGTAAACACTAACGGTGCAACGATCATTTTAATGAGGCGAAGAAAAATATCAGCGAGCAAAGTGAACCATTCCAGTTTTTTATCACGTGCTTTTGTGATCTCTGTCTTCTGCACAGCAACCATAGAAAGCTGATTTCGTAATGCCTTATATTCTGAATTGCCGGTATCTACTAATGAAGCGAGCTGAAAGTTAATATTTTTAAGGGAATCGGATAGCAGAAACACCCGACGGGAAGCTTCAACACCGGATGCATCGGCAATTACGTTTTTTTCTGCAGTTTTTATTCGTAGCTCTGTTTCTTTTTGCTGAGTAACAAGTTTTTTATACGCTACAGTATCGGATGCAGTATCAAATACTTTCATTTTTCGGGTAAGCATATCCCGCTGCACTTCTGCATTAGCTATTCGTTCATTTTCATTCCCTACATAATACTTGTTAAGAAAGAAGCCCACCGCTATACCGAGCACTAATCCGATCCCAATGTATAACGTAAGCCTGTTGCGCTTTGCGCCTTTTACCTCCATAAGCTGAAAATTATATTTTGCAATATAGGATTTAATGCTTGTTGTGCACGGGGTGTATCAAAAATGTATGGGCGGGTATGTTTGTAAAGATTTAATGCTTAATTTCCCGAAATAAATTAACCAAAATTATTTTACTGTATGAGTTTATTTGTAAAAAAACCAATGGCCGCTTTGTTGGCAGAAGCATCTGACAATGAAAAAGGTTTAAAGAAAACCCTGAGTGCGGGAGCATTGGTAGCATTGGGTATCGGCGCAATTATAGGTGCGGGCCTGTTTGTAAGAACTGCGGCGGCGGCTGCACAGAATGCGGGCCCGTCTGTAACAATAGGGTTCATAGTTGCCGCTGTAGGCTGTGCTTTAGCGGGTCTTTGTTACGCAGAACTTTCTTCTTCTATTCCTATTTCCGGAAGCGCATATACATATACATATGCAACGATGGGTGAATTGCTTGCTTGGATCATCGGATGGGACCTGGTACTGGAATATGCAGTAGGTGCTGCTACTGTAGGCATTGCATGGAGTGAGTATCTTAATAATTTTTTAGTAAATGTGCTTCATTGGAAGGCAATAGCATATGAATGGTGTCACTCTCCTTTTCAAAGTTCTATTCCGGATGCTAACGGTGTGGTCAAAACCGGCATATTAAACCTTCCTGCATTTTTTATTGTTTCTGTCTTAAGTCTTTTGCTTATAAAAGGTACTCAGGAATCAGCTTTTGTAAACGGCATCATTGTTATAATTAAAGTGGCTATTGTAATTCTGATCATTATTCTCGGCTGGGGATTCATCAACCCTGCTAACCACACTCCTTATATTCCCGAGCCTTCTACTTACACCGATCATGCGGGAGTAACACATAGTTTTGGCGGCATCATGGGTATTTTGGGTGCGGCAGGAACGGTGTTCTTTGCTTTTATTGGTTTTGATGCGGTAAGTACTGCAGCACAGGAAACAAAAAATCCTAAGATCGCTATGCCGATCGGTAT
Source organism: Ferruginibacter sp. (assembly GCA_041745235.1). Classification (GTDB taxonomy): domain Bacteria; phylum Bacteroidota; class Bacteroidia; order Chitinophagales; family Chitinophagaceae; genus Ferruginibacter. Next base: position 1,996 of record JBGTJG010000430.1, read on the forward strand.
CCTTGGATCACTTGCAGTATGTACAGTACTGTATATCTTATTCGCACACGTACTTACAGGCCTTGGAGACGTAAACTTCTTCCGTACCGAAGGTGGTGAAGCATCTGTTGTAGCTGCTATTAATAAATTTATGCCGGGTTACGAGTGGCTTGGAAAATTGGTTACAGTAGCAATCCTTGCGGGTTTTTCTTCTGTAATATTAGTGATGCTGCTCGGCCAAAGCCGTGTATTCTATGCAATGAGCAGAGACGGTTTATTACCGAAATCTTTCAGCGATATACATCCTAAATATAAAACACCCTATAAAGCGAATCTTTTTATAATGGTGATTGTCGGGCTTTTTGCTGCGCTTATTCCAGGAGAGATCGTGGGTGATATGACAAGTATAGGAACGTTGTTTGCCTTTATGCTTGTATGTGTTGCAGTGATCATACTTCGCAAGACTGAACCAAATCTACCCCGTAAATTTAAAACTCCGCTTGTTCCTTTAGTTCCGATCTTAGGCATTCTAGTTTGCGGTGCAATGATTTACGGCCTTGGCTGGTCCAACTGGCTTAGGCTTCTGGGCTGGCTTGCAATAGGTTTTCTTATTTATTTCGGTTACAGCAGGAAGAGAAGTAAATTGAATAACCGCACACGTATTGATTAATTGCAGTAATTTATAATTGAAAAGCCCGAAGTGATCCGGGCTTTTTTTTATGACAAGAAACACATTTAATTTGGTTTAATAAAAAAAGCTTCCTGAAAAAGGAAGCTATAAAATTGGCAAACTGAATAACTAGAAAGGCAGATCATCATCTAACGGCATATCCGCAGCAGGTTGTGCACGCATTGCAGGTTGTGGCGGTGCAGACCCTGCCTGAGTTACATTTCCTGCATAAGAATTGGATTGTTCTCCCTGATTTCCTGATTGGCCGTCAGTATTCCCCCCCAAAAGTTGAAGATTTTGAACCCGCACTCTCAATGTAGCTGCAAAAGCCCCTTCCCTATTGGTATAGGTTTCTACCTCAGGAGTTCCCTCTACAAAAACCGTTTTGCCTTTAAGCAGGAATTGTGCTACAGCTGTTCTGTCTGTCCAGTAAGCGCAATTTGCCCAAACAGTTTTTTCCTTCATGTTACCCTGCGCATCCTTAAATTTTTCTGAATGAGCTACATTGAAATTGATAACATTTTTGCCGTTAATTTCTTTTTGGATGCAATCTGCTCCCAAGTTTCCGATAATCTGTAATTTGATCATAACTGTTTTTTTAATTGATGTATCTGTTTATAATGGTTGTATCTGTCAGTTGTTTATTTGATCGTTTCCTGCAATGATGTTTCTCATTGACCGCTATTCCTGATCGCCTTCCTTGACCTTAATCTTTCCACCCCGCCGATTGTCATTCTTCAATCATTATTGATTTTCCTCCATCGCACTTAGACTCAGTTCATTTTCTTCTTCATAGTGCTCACCTGATCCTGCAAATTATTCACAAGACTCGCAAGAGAATTTACATCCCACCTCTGCTGCGCAGCAACTTTTCCAATAACAACCTGAGCTGCCCAAAGTTCCACAATATCTTCCGCACTTACCTGGTAAGGCTGATAAGATGGATTATCACTGACCAAAGTAACTTTATTTCTGTTCTTTGCATTCCGAACTATTCTCTTATACACGATGCCTTCATTGCGGCTTACTACTATATATGCACTGTTATTTTTAGCTTCTTCGAGGTTATTTGTTTTTTCACCTACAATGATACTGCCGCTGGGTGTGGGCAGCATACTATCACCTATTATCTCAAATGCCCGGTAATGCCCCCCGGCAAGCATAGGTAAAGTAAAGGTATTAAGCTCATCAATGAACTCACTGTCGCCATAGCCAGCAAGGTAGCCCGCTGTGGCTTTTACCGGTACAAAATGAATTACATTTCTGTCTTCAGTCATCATTTTTTGCCGGCGCCTTTTCATGAGATAACTGCTGCTTTCATTGCTGAGGTCTTTTAAAAAAAGTTCATCCAGACTCAACTTATATATATCAGCAACCATTTCAAGCACATCCAAACGGGGATCTGCACGCTCTTCCTCGTATGCACCGATGAGCGAACGTTTTATACCAAGTTTGTTTGCAAATTCTTCCTGGGTCCAACCGCGCAATTTGCGCAGATATTTAAGGTTTAATCCTGCCTGTGACATAATGACTAATTTGATTAGCACAAATATACTAATTTATTTAGTTTAAAAAAATTTATTTTTATTAAGATTTCATAAATATATTTCGTTCCTGTATGTTCCGGTGGGAATTTTAATATTTTTTGAACTGAAAAAGAGAGAAATTATCATTCAGGCATCTGTATTGCATGAAACTCCGTAAGTGTGTATAACAAATAATTTTTAAAACGCTTATTAACTTAAAAAACAAATTTTATGAAATCAATTTCAATGGCTGCAATTTTCGCTGCCGCAGTAATGTTTACAAGTTGTTCATCTACAAATATGATGGGTGATCCTAACAAAACAGTAATGGTGGGCGGTGCAGAAATGTATCCGACTAAAAACATTGTAGAAAATGCAGTTAACTCTGCTGACCATACTACTCTTGTAGCTGCAGTAAAAGCAGCCGGATTGGTAGAAACTTTAAGCGGTGCAGGCCCTTTTACAGTTTTTGCTCCTACTAATGCAGCGTTTAATTTGCTGCCTGCAGGAACTGTAGAATCTTTAGTAAGGCCTGAAAACAAAAAAACACTCACTCATATTTTGACTTCCCATGTGGTTTCAGGAAGAATGAGCGGTGCTGATCTGGTAAGCATGATGAAAGCGGGCAACAACTCCCTTACAACTGTATCAGGCCACAAGCTTATGTTGTCGAGATCAGGTGATAATATCATGATCACAGATGAGAAAGGCGGAATAGGTATGGTTACTATTGCAAACGTTTATCAAAGTAATGGTGTGATACATGTAGTAAACAGAGTATTAATGCCAAATTCTTAATACCTATGTTACCATTAAAAAAAGCCGGGATTGTCCCGGCTTTTTTATGTGCATGGGTCTCGGTCACATATAAAATGC
>JBGTJG010000431.1:0-3357 GCA_041745235.1 Ferruginibacter sp.
AAAACTATCGGAATTTGATTGCCCCGAAACATCCGGAAAAAGAAATAAAAAAATAGCGGGCAATAATGATTTTCGCATGATCGATAAGGAAGCTAAAATATAACGTGATCTGACCTTCAAATTAAATATACTTTTTTTACATCAGTTGATTTGAATAAAATACCCAATACCGGGTATGAAAATTCTGACAGAAGAAACAGTAATTTGTATTATTAATTTAGATTGGCGCAATAAAACATCTTTTTAATGACAGCGATAAGAATCACGATCGATACTTTTCTTCCGGGATCGTGCAACAAAACATAGAATTGTAATACCTCAAAGATTCTTCTTCATACACAAGATCAGGGCTGCTTTTTAGCGGCCCTTTTCGCGGGCGTTATGCCGATTGGCGTTTAGTCATTAATTTTACAAAAAGTAAGCGGATAAATGGAAAATAAAACAACAGAAAAAGTCAGTTGCCTTATAATAGGATCAGGGCCGGCAGGATACACTGCAGCTATTTATGCCGCCCGGGCAAATATGAAGCCGCTGCTTTATCAGGGCATACAGCCCGGCGGGCAATTAACCATAACAACTGAGGTAGAAAATTATCCCGGTTATCCTGATGGGATACAGGGCCCGGAAATGATGGAGCATTTTGAGAAACAGGCTGCACGAATGGGAACTGATATCCGTTACGGGTTGGCCACCAATGTTGACTTTTCAGGCAGGCCATTAAAAGTGGAGATTGATGAAGAAAAATGGATAGAAGCAGATTCAGTTATTATAAGCACCGGCGCGGCTGCAAGATGGCTGGGTTTGGAAAGTGAACAAAGGCTGAACGGGCATGGGGTGAGTGCCTGTGCAGTATGCGACGGTTTTTTCTTTAAGGGAAAAGAAGTAGCGATTGTAGGAGCAGGGGATACTGCAGCAGAAGAAGCAATTTATCTTTCTAAGATATGCAGCATTGTACATATGATCATAAGGAAAGGAGAGATGCGTGCAAGCAAGGTAATGCAGGAAAGGGTACTTGCTACAGAGAATATTAAAATCTACTGGCACAGTGAAACAGATGAAGTATTGGGTGATGCAAAAGTGACGGGAGTAAGAATTTTAAATAATGAAACACAAGAAAAATCAGAAATCCCTGTAAGTGCATTTTTTGTTGCTATCGGGCATACCCCAAACAGCGGAATTTTTAAGGGATGGCTGGATATGGATGAAGCAGGGTACCTCCTTACTACTCCTGGAACTTCCAGGACCAATGTAGAAGGGGTCTTTGCATCAGGTGATGTGCAGGATAAGATCTACCGGCAAGCCATAACTGCGGCCGGCAGCGGGTGCATAGCCGCTTTAGATGCAGAACGTTATCTCAGCGAAAAAGGCCTCCATTAATGTATACTATTCGCCTAAATAACTTGAAGATGTTTGCGCATCATGGCCTGCATGAAGAAGAAACGATTATTGGGACCGATTTTGAGGTATCCTTAGCTGTTTCTTTTAATCCACCCGCAGAGATTACATTGCTGAGTGAAACGGTAGATTATGTATCCATGTATAATATTATTAAAGACCGCTTCAGTACACCGGTCAAATTACTGGAAACATTAGCCTATAATATATCTGAAGATATCTATATGTTGGATGCGCGGATAAGTTTAATTAACATTACTATAGATAAAATCAATCCCCCGATCTCTAATTTTGCAGGAACCGTAGGCATTGCCTATTCAAAGTCCTTTTCCTGATGAAATTTTCCTTTATTCTGTTTTTGTTTTTAGCGCAAGCCGTTAGCCTTTTTGCACAGGATCTGTCTGCTGTATTGAAAGAAGCTGACCGGCTTGAATTCCTTCCTGATGAAAAGGCAGCTTTTCTTAAATTCAAGGAAGCCCTGAAAATTCAGCCTTCAAATCTTATAGCACTTACAAAATGCAGTGAGCTGTGTACCAGAATTGGAGGCAGGGAAAAAGTTAATAAAAAACTGAGAGATGATTACTTTACCACTGCCATAATTTATGCAAAGACCGCTCTGAGGTTGTATCCGGAAAACGATGTTTCAAATGTGACTATGGCCATTGCAGTTGGAAAAACAATTCTACTTAAGAGCGGGAAAGAAAAGATAAATGCCGCCAGACAACTCCGGGAATATGCAGAAAAAGCTATTCAGATCAACCCCGGTAATTTTAAGGCTTGGCATGTTTTGGGACGATGGAATTATGAAGTGAGTGGCCTGAGCAGCATTGAAAGGGCAGGTGCAAAAATTATGTATGGCGGTTTACCCTCGGCATCTCTCAAAACATCAATCATGTGCTATGAAAAAGCAAAATCTCTCAGCCCTGCTTTTGCTTATAATTACCTGGAACTTGCGAAAGCTTACAAAAAAAATAATGAAAGGGAAAAAGCTTTTACTCAGCTTAAGATTCTCCTTTCCCTCAAGAACCAGTCTGAAGATGATCCACGTATTAAAACGGAAGCACAGGGATATCTCCGCAACTGGTGATTTTTCGCCTTATACTGCCGCCCCATTTTAATTTCTCTCTCTCATGAAACATATTTATTGCATAAGCGGGTTCGGTGCAGATGAAAGGGTGTTTCATAAAATGAACTTTCCCGGGCATGAATTTCATTATATTAAATGGATTACCCCTGGTAAAAAAGAAAGTGTAGAATCCTATGCAGGTAAACTGATCACACAGATCAGGCATAAAAACCCCATCCTGATGGGCCTGTCTTTTGGCGGCATGATGTGTACGGAAATAGCATCGCAAATTCCAGTAGAAGTGATAATCCTGATCTCGAGCATAAAACATGAAAACGAACTGCCTTACTGGATGCATCTCTGCGGGAAATTAAAGCTGAATAAGGTATTACCCATGCGGCCATTTAAGTTAATAGAGCCGATTGAAGATTATAATCTTGGTGTGGAAACGGAGGAGGAAAAAGAAATGGTTCATTCATACAGGAGAAACTTAGATCTCGTTTATACAGATTGGGCTATCAATGCAATTTTGAACTGGAGAGCGAAGCCCGCACACAAAAACCTATTCCATATTCATGGCGACAGCGACAGGATATTTCGGTTCAAAAAAATATCTGCAGACTATACAGTTCGCGGAGGCGGCCACCTTATGATCCTTAATAAAAGTGAAGAAGTTAATGAGCGCATTGGCGCTATTCTCGCCCAAAATCTGTTAGCTAATCCTGTTTAGTAATTTTCTTAATCTGATACTTCACTGCATTTTTGATAAGCCATCATCAGCTTCACTGCTTCTCTGGCTTCTTTCACATCATGGACACGTAAAAGATTCGCCCCGTTATTAAGGGCTAAGGTATTTAAAACAGTTGTACCGTTCAAAGCTTCTGCCGGCGAGCTGT
>JBGTJG010000432.1:0-8835 GCA_041745235.1 Ferruginibacter sp.
GGGAATGATGTTCGGTTATGCCACAAACGAAACAGAAAATCTTATGCCTCTGGCATTAGCGCTTTCTCATGATATTCTCAGAGAACTGGCTGAGGTGCGTCGGGAGAATAAGCAAATTAAATACCTGCGTCCCGATGCCAAAAGCCAGGTGACGCTGGAGTATGATGACAACAATAAACCTGTACGAATAGAGGCTATAGTTGTTTCCACTCAGCATGATGATTTCGGCGAGGATGAAATGATGCTTGCGAAAATAAAGAAAGACATCATCAGCATTGTAATTCCAAGGGTGAAGGCTAAGTATAAAAAGTATGCTCATCTTTTTGACAGTAAGATCAAATATCATATCAATCCTACGGGAAAATTTGTAATAGGTGGTCCTCATGGCGATACGGGCTTAACGGGCAGAAAAATCATTGTAGATACATACGGCGGCAAAGGTGCTCACGGGGGCGGTGCATTTAGCGGTAAAGACCCAAGCAAGGTGGACAGAAGCGCTGCATATGGCACAAGGCATATCGCAAAAAATCTGGTAGCTGCAGGCCTTTGTGAAGAAGTTCTGGTGCAGGTAAGCTACGCAATTGGTGTTGCAGAACCTACAAGCATAAATGTGGTTACATACGGTACAGCTAAAGTAAAGTTAACTGACGGACAAATTGCGGATAAGATCATGAAAATGTCCTGCTTTGATATGAGGCCATATTTTCTGGAACAGAGATTAAAATTGCGAAATCCTATTTACAGTGAAACTGCCGCATACGGACACATGGGCCGCACTCCCGAAACGGTAGAGAAAACCTTTTTTTCTCCTGATGGCAAATCAATCAAAAAGAAAGTTGAATTATTTACCTGGGAAAAAACAGATGCGGTTAAAGAAGTAAAGAAGGTATTTGGTTTAAAATAAAAATCTTAATCGTGAACATCATTGAACCATAAGCATCAGCTTATGGTTTTTGTTTGTGCTTATTAAACTTAAATTTGCATTGTGAAAGACTTCAGACACCAGCATAAACGCCCTAAGAAAAATACTTTAGTTGTAGGGCGTACCGCCGTAATTCAGGCATTAGAGGAGGGGAAACAGCTGGACCGTATATACCTGCAAACGGCAGTGCACGGGGATTCTATTGATAAGATAAGAGAGCTTGCTGAAAAATATCTGGTGCCCATAAATAAGGTGCCGGTAGAAAAGCTTAATAATTTTAATGTGAGTAATCACGAAGGCTGCATTGCACAGATCTCTAAAATCCAATACCAGGATCTTCAGAATGTGATATCATTCGTAGTGGAGAACGGTGAGGTGCCATTATTTATTATTCTTGACGGCGTTACTGATATAAGAAATATCGGGGCAATAGCAAGAAGTGCTTATTGTTTCGGAGTACATGCGATCATTATTCCTGATAAAGGAGTTGGCTCCCTTAATGAAGATGCTATCCTTACTTCAGCAGGAGCTTTGGAAAATATTGCCATATGCCGTGTAAACAGTTTAATGAAAGCCGTTGATGACCTGCACATGAACGGTATAAAAGTCTTTGCAAGTGAAATGAATGCAAATATGCCGGCGCATGAATGTAATTTTTCTGAACCGTGTGCGATCGTGCTTGGGAGCGAAGAAAAAGGAATTTACCCGGCATTGATAAAGGTTTGTGATGAGCGATTTAGCATTCCTATGACCGGAGATTTTGATTCATTAAATGTGAGTGTAGCTACAGGTATCATCTTATATGAGGCAGCAAAGCAAAGAATGTAAAGATGCAAAATTCAAAAGTCAAACTAATTGAATGCCCCCGTGATGCTATGCAGGGATGGCCTCATTTCATACCCACAGAAAAAAAAATCCAATATCTGAATGCATTGCTCAAGGTTGGGTTCCACACACTGGATTTCGGCAGTTTCGTTTCACCCGCGGCTATACCTCAAATGGCGGATACAAAGGATGTGATCGGTAGTTTGGAATTGGAAAATTCAAAAACTAAGCTGCTTGCTATAATTGCTAATCAGAGAGGTGCAACTGAGGCATGCACTTTTGATCAGATATCCTACTTAGGATTTCCATTTTCTATTTCTGAAACTTTTCAGCAACGAAATACCAATTCATCTGTGGATGAATCACTCCATAGGGTAGAGGACATTCAGAAGCTCTGCATAAAAAGCAAAAAGGAATTAGTCGTTTATATTTCCATGGGCTTTGGCAATCCTTACGGTGATTTGTATAATGAAGAGATCGTTTTAATGAGGACTAAGCAAATTGTCAATATGGGAATTAAAATTATTTCAATTGCTGATACCGTAGGACTTGCTACTGCAATGGATGTGCATGTGTTATTGGATCAATTAATACCGGCATTTCCGGAGACAGAAATAGGCGTTCACCTTCATTCTGCCCCTGCCGAAAGGGAAGCTAAGATTGCCGGAGCACTCAATGCCGGTTGTACAAGATTTGATTCTGCCATAAAAGGAATAGGAGGGTGCCCCATGGCCGGTAATCATCTGGTGGGAAATATGGATACCGAAACAATGATTAATTACCTTGAAGAGGAAGGACACTATTCAGATATCAATAAGGATGCTTTAACAGCATGCAGAAAGTTAGCCGAAACAATTTTCGTCTGATAAGCAAATGTCAAGTTGATTGTATAAAGTCTAAAATCTCTACTCATATGCAGTTTCGAGCGGAATTTTTTCCAACTCCATTCTCATCTAAAATAAAACACTCAGATAAATTATTATTACTGGGTTCATGCTTTACCGAGCAGATGGGTAAAAAGCTGGCGGATTATAAATTTGAAGTTCTTGAAAATCCCAATGGTATTTTGTTTAATCCGATAAGCATAGCGAAAGCGGTTATCAGTTATGCGCAGGAAAAAATATTTACTGAGCAGGATTTATTTTGCTACAATGAATTGTGGGCAAGCAGGGAACACCATACACGCTTTTCCCACCCGGATAAGGAGATTGTTCTGGAAAAAATATCCCGTTCACAGCAATCAGCAATTTCATTTATAAAAGAAGATGATTGGTTGTTGATCACACTTGGCTCTGCATTCGTTTACGAATGGAAAGACGGTGAGGATACCGGTAATTATGAAAAGGTTGCTGCTAATTGCCATAAGATTCCAACTGACAAATTCAGCCGTAGATTACTTGATCCCGCGGAAATTGTGGCGATAATGAAAAACATGAAGGAAGAACTTATAAAAGTAAATCCTTCAATAAAAATTATATTTACCGTGAGCCCTGTGCGGCACCTGCGTGAAGGATTTATAGAAAATAACAGGAGTAAGGCTGCATTGATCCAGGCTGTACATGCACTTACAAACAATTCAGATATTTTCTATTTCCCTGCTTACGAGTTAGTAATAGATGACCTTCGTGATTATCGTTTTTTTGCAGAAGATATGGTCCACCCTAATTATGCAGCTACAAATTATGTTTGGAATAAATTTGCTGATGCAGTTATTGACGAATCCGATCAGTTGCTGATGAAAGAGATCAATGAGATAAATGCTGCTGTAAGTCATAAAGCATTCAATCCCACTTCTGCTGCACACCAAAAATTCCTGGAAACAAACCTTAAAAAAATAAAAATACTCCTCCACAAATTTCCACGTTTAAACTTTCAGGCCGAGATCGATTATTTAAGCAGCGGCTTGCGGTAGCGCATCTTTTGCAGCTGTTTCTTTTAATATTGCCTTAAGCTTTTCCGCAGAAGCATATAATTGATCATAATTCTCTGCAACATAATATACAGGTTGCAAAGCACCTTTATCAAAAGGTAAATAGAGGATCTCATCCAGATTAAATGGCTTTATTTCTACAGAATCATCTCCGAATATTCGGTTCGTTTCACCGTAAGACGAAATAATACCTGCGCCTAATATTTTTGTCTGACCATTTTCTTTTACCAGGCCAAATTCTATACTATACCAGTAAAATCGCTCGATGAGATCAATGCATGCAGGAGAATTTGAATATTCATGTCCCATCAAACCTACCCGATGCACAAAATCTGCATAAGGTGCGGCGCAGAGAATTGGAAGATGGCCGAATACATCATGAAACATATCAGGCTCTTCAAGATAATCCAATTCCTCCGGCTTCCGAAGCCAGGTACTTGCCGCAAAATGCTTCCTTGAAAGCAATTCTAAAAACTCTACCGCAGGTATAAATCCTTTAACAATGTGTATCTGCCATCCTGTTCTTTCTAAAAGTGCTGCAGATAATATATCCAGATGAGGGATCTCTGCGGCATTGAAAATGGAATTTAGCGCTGTAACGCTTTTGTTGTGCAGCTCAGTGCCCTTTGTATTCAGATTGTTCTGTTGCCTGCTGAACAATTGTTGCCATACCCATTGGTGTTCCGGCGTGTACTGATCATAGTTTTGCTTCATATCGGATTAATTTTAAAATAAAAAAACCGGCCTGAAAATCAGACCGGTTAAAAATATTGTTGCATACACAAATTATTCTCCCGGCTGAGGTGGGTAGTAATAATAGTATGTATAGATGATTGTGATCATTGAAAAACGAAGATAGGAATTAACGGGAATAATTTTTTGTAATTTTAAGTTAATGAATTCGGTCTCCCCGAACCTCAGTACTGTTGATCAGTTCTTTTTCAAATGCAAGCCACTGTTGCCAGCGGGTGCGTACCATTTCTTTATGCAGGTAATGTTCTGCCAGGGTGATGAATAATGTATAATGCCCCGCTTCGCTTTCCATGAATCTTCTGTAAAACTTTCTCATATATTCATCATCGAGGCCCTCGCTTAATCTTTTAAATCTCTCGCAGCTTCTTGCTTCTATCAGCGCCATGATAAGCATCTGGTCTAAAAAATGCTGATCCCTGCTGCCTCCTTTTACCTGAAATTTTAAAATCTCATTTACATAAATATCTTTACGTTGCAGCCCCAGTTTTAGCCCGCGTTTTTTTAATTCTGCAAGAACAGATCTGAAATGGCCCCATTCCTCAGTAACAATGGCGCTCAGCTCTTCAACCAATAATTCTTTTTCAGAATTTTTTTGAATAAGTGTGATACAGGTTGTAGCAGCTTTCTGCTCACAGTAAGCGTGATCTGTGAGTATGCTTTCTATTGATATCTGTGCCAGGTCCGCCCATCGGGGATCAGTGGGGAGTTGCAGTCCGAGAATATTTTTGACATGTATGTTTTCCATTGCTGCAAATTTATCATTTAAAGAAACTCATTGATACGGGTTCATAAGTCAGGTTAATACACAAACAACAATGTTTTCTGCTGAGTTTACTCAAAAGTTTTAAATTACGCTCACAATAACTGACATGCGAATTCTTCCTTTTCTGATCTCGGCTATATTTACAGTCGCAGTGATCGTTTTGCTTAATACAAAACTCGTTGCCCCCGCGCCATTGGGTTTTTTACTTTCACCGCAGCATGGCCTCTGGCAAAATGCTGAGCCAACTGATCTGAGCTTTTCTGGTGATTTAAAATTTCCGCAACTCTCAGGAAAAACCTCTGTTTATTTCGATGAACGGCTGATAGCCCATGTATTTGCAGAGGAGGAAAACGATGCTTATTTTGTACAGGGTTACCTGCACGCAAAATTTCGTTTATTCCAGATGGAACTTCAAACGCTTGCAGCTGCCGGCAGGGCCTGCGAGATAGCAGGAGAGGTTGCTCTTAATCATGACAGGGAATACAGAAGGCTGGGAATGGTGTTTGCCGCAGAAACAGCTTTGCATGAAATGGAGAAAAATGATACAGTAAAAGCAACCTGTGATGCTTATACCGCCGGTGTGAATGCATACATTAACTCCCTCACAGAAAGTAATTTACCGGTAGAATATAAATTGCTCAGCAAGACTCCCGAATTGTGGAGTAATTTTAAAACAGCTTTGTTTTTGAAGCTCATGTCTAAAGACCTGGCGGGTCACGACAATGATTTTGAAATGACCAATGCCCGCAGTTATTTTTCCGCAGCAGATTTTGATCTGCTTTACCCCGCCGTTCAGGATTCTTTAGATCCTATTGTTCCCAAAGGCACTATTTATGCACCTCCGGCGGTAATGCCTGTAGTTCCTGCTAATGCTGATTCTGTGTATTTTAAAACAGGCGCAGTTGCTGCAGAAGAATTCGAAAAACCGGACAAAGATAACGGGAGCAACAACTGGGCTGTAAGTGGAAGCAAAACACAAAGCGGTGCACCCATTCTTGCAAATGATCCTCATCTCGGCCTAAACCTGCCTTCGGTTTGGTACGAAATGCAGATCTCAACTCCTGCGTTTAATGCATACGGCGCCACGTTTCCCGGATCACCCGGTATTATCATCGGATTTAATGATAGCTGTGCTTTCGGCTTCACAAACGGTGGCAGAGATGTTAGGGATTATTATGAAATAAAGTTTAAAGATGAAACACGCTCTGCGTATTGGTTTAATAATGAATGGAAACCCACGGAGTTCAGGATAGAAGAAATCAAAATACCCGGGAAGCCAAGCTTCTATGATACTGTTGCATATACAGTATTCGGCCCGGTGATGTACGATAAGAACTTTTCAGGAAAAACCAAAAAAGATGAAACGCGTGTTACAGAGGGCAAAAGTTATGCTGTGAGGTGGAAAGCGCATGATCCCAGTAATGAATTACTGATGTTTAATAAATTGAACAGGGCCTCTAATTATGCAGATTATTCATCAGCTGTTACCAACATGCACACACCGGGTCAGAATGCGATATTTGCCGCTAAAAACGGAGATATAGCGATCCGTACGCAAGGGGAGTGGCCCGCTAAATGGAAAGGCCAGGGAGATTATGTAATGCCGGGTTTTGACAGTTCATATATGTGGCAGCACATGATCCCGCAAAACGAAATTCCATTTCAGTATAATCCGGAAAGAGGATTTGTAAGCAGCGGCAATCAAAAGCCTGCAGATTCCACATATCCTTATTATCTCGGCCGTGAATATCCTGTAGCTCGCGGAACTATTATCAATAAAAGACTTTCAGCCATGGAGCAGATCACTGTTCAGGATATGATGGCATTGCAGACGGACAATTATAATATTTATGCTGCGGATATCGTTCCCGTTTTTTTGAAGGAAATAAATTCACAAGTGCTTTCAGGGGCAGAAATAAAATATCTCAACATGTTACGGGAATGGGATTTTCGAAATGATGTAAATTCTAAGGGAGCCACTTTATATGATCAGCTATTTCTGAAATTTAAATCAGCTGTATACGATGATGAATTTGCGAATGCTCCGAAGCCGATACAAATTCCTTTTGAAAGCACCATCATAGATGCTGCATTAAGGGACAGTGCATATAAATTTTTTGATGACATCACTACGAGTCAAAAAGAATCTTTTTCCGATATTATTACAAAGGCGTTCAAAGCTGCTGTTGTATCCGTAAAAGCATCAGACAAAGGTGAAAACGTTGGCTGGGCAAAATTTAAGGATACACATATTGATCATTTGCTTAAAATCATCCCTTTCAGCAGGCTGCATCTTCCTATTGGCGGCGGTACAAACATGATAAATGCTACAAAACAAAACCATGGGCCAAGCTGGCGCATGATCGTGAGCCTAACCGCTAAAACTGAAGCCTACGGTGTCTATCCCGGCGGGCAGAACGGTAACCCGGGAAGTATTTATTATGACAATTTTGTAAATCAATGGGTTGCAGGTAAATATTATCCTTTATGGATGATGACAAAAGATGAAGAACAGGATAACAGGGTAAAATGGGTAATGAACTTTTCTAAATAATTAAGGGATATGAAATTTTGGATTTCCGTTTTATTGATCGCTGTATTGAGTTTTGCCGCATGTCTTTTCCTGCCGTGGTGGGTCATCGGAATTATAGGTTTCCTGGTTGCGATAGTTATTCCGCTTAAGCCTTTACTCGCATTTCTTGCCGCATTTATCGCTTTGTTTTTATTGTGGGCTGGTTTGAGTTATTTTATAAGCGCTGCAAATGAGCATATACTTGCTCATAAAATATCAATGCTTTTTATAAAAATGGATAATCCTTTCCTGCTTATCATGCTCACAGGATTTATCGGGGGACTTGTAGCCGGTCTCGGCAGCCTGACAGGTAGTTTTGTTCGCAGGGCAGATACAGCCTAAAGTATCCGCTTTTGTACCGCGAAAATACTTTATTGACTTATATCAACGTACTTTTTTAATCCCTATTTTAACTTGTGTGATATTTTTTAATCTTAAAACTTTCACAATGAAAAAAATTTCATTCTGGGCAAAAGATCATATTTGGGCAAGCAGGTTTCTGATTGCAGGAATATGGATATTATTAAATCTTCTTGGAGTATTTGCGGGCCAAACCCTGACGGAATTAGATATTACCTTACCCGGTTATTATTGGAATGTGGCCATCCTTTTTGCGGTACTCCTTGTAATTTTTTACCCTCAGGTAAAAGTGCCCGCAAGGGCTCGTTTTGCAAGGGTTTACTTTCGTAGGAAACTCTTTGACTATTCTTTAGGCCTTGTTACTTTTATAATGATCATCTATACAGGCAATCATTGGAAAAACTTATTTACAGAAGTCCAATCAGCGCATGCATCCGTTGTGACCATCACCCCTAAGGATTCACTTGGCACTCATCGGCTTATACAAAGCTTTGTGGAGAAAATCAAAACTGCCGATGTAAGCACAATGCGAACCAAAGAAAAAGTAAAATTGATAAAAAATCAATTGAAAGCGGTTAATGCAGACAAAGAAATAACCAAAGGCACGAAAACGCTTTTGATTGTTTTAAGCATTTTACTCGGAATTCTTTTGTTATTTGGTGTAGCTGCGCTTTCCTGTTCACTTGCATGCAACGGTTCTGAAGCACTGG
>JBGTJG010000433.1:0-6646 GCA_041745235.1 Ferruginibacter sp.
ATTCCCGGTGAGAACCAGATTGGCGGAATTGTGCCTGATGAACCTTTGCTTGCAGAAAAGGAAGTGCATTTTAACGGAATGCCTGTTGCATTCATTGTGGCCATTTCGGAAGAGATCGCACATGCTGCTTTGAGTAAAATAAAAATAGAAATTGATCCTTTACCGATTATCACTGATCCTAGGGTTGCAAAAGAAATGGGTTCACTGATCGTACCTCCGAGAACTTTTAAAATCGGCGACACAACTGCAGCATTTAAAAATTGTGTACATATTTTTGAAGGCAATGCAGAAACAAACGGCCAGGAGCATTTGTATATTGAAACGCAGGGTGCTTATGCGCTGCCCGCTGAAAACAATTCCATAAAAGTTTATTCTTCCACACAGGGGCCTACGGCTGTGCAACGGCACATGGCAGCAGTGCTAGCTATTCCTATGCATCGCTTGGAAATAGATGTGATTCGCTTGGGCGGTGGCTTTGGCGGTAAAGAAGATCAGGCTACTCCATGGGCTATTTTTTGTTCATTAGCAACCTACCATTTAAAAAAACCTGTAAAATATTGTCTGAACCGCATGGAAGATATGCGGATGACCGGCAAGCGAAATCCTTACAGTTCAGATTTTAAGATTGGCCTTGATGCCGACCTGAAGATTATTGCATACGAAGCAACTTTCTATCAAAATGCAGGTGCCGCTGCAGACCTTTCTCCGGCAGTGCTGGAGCGTACATTATTTCATTGTACCAATTCTTATTTTGTACCCAATGTATCCGCAACCGCTTACAGTTGCCGTACAAACCTCCCGCCTAATACGGCATTCAGAGGGTTTGGAGGACCGCAGGGAATGTTCGTTATCGAAGCTGCAATAGCAAAGGCAGCAGAAGCATTAAAGATAGATGCTTCAGTAATTCAGTATAAAAACCTCTTACAATCCGGTGATGAATTTGTTTACGGTCAGATAGCAGAAAGTGAGGCCTCTCCCTGCTGGGAAAAAGCAGTTTTGTTTTATGAAATTGAAAAATTAAATGCGGCCATCGCAGATTTTAATAAAGCAAATACATTGTATAAAAAAGGCCTTTCTTTTATGCCGATCTGTTTTGGTATTTCATTTACTAAAACGATGATGAACCAGGCGAGAGCATTGGTACATGTATATATGGATGGCAGCGTGAATGTAACTACCGGCGCAGTAGAAATGGGCCAGGGAGTAAATACAAAGATGCTACAGGTTGCAGCGCAGATTTTTTCAATCGATGCAAAAAGGATCAGCGTAAATACCACCAATACATTCCGCATTGCAAATACCTCTCCTTCTGCAGCGAGCGCCACAGCTGACCTTAACGGCAAGGCAGTGCAGATGGCATGCGAGGCAATACTCCATAGGTTAAAGGGTGTGGCCGCAGAAGTATTATCATGCGGAATTTCTGCAATTGAAATAAAAGATGAAATAATTTCAGTGAACGGGGAAGCCGCAAAATTGACTTGGGAAGAACTCATACCGCTCACTTATATGAAAAGGATCAGCCTGAGTGAGCACAGCCATTACGCCCCGCCCGGCCTTCATTGGGATTATAATACAGAAAAGGGACATCCCTTTGCATACCACGTTTACGGCACCGCCATTACTACCGCCACCATTGATTGCGTCCGCGGCATTTATGAAGTAGATGCGGTAAGGATGGTGCATGATTTTGGAACAAGTATGAATCCGATCATAGATCGTGGACAGATAGAAGGCGGGCTTGTTCAGGGCATTGGCTGGATGACCATGGAAGAAATTGTTTATGATAAAGAAGGTACGCTGCGCAGCAATGCATTATCTACTTACAAGGTTCCGGACATTTATTCCGTGCCAAAAACAATCGATATCCATTTTTTGGAAACGATCAAAGACAACCTTGCGATATTCAGTTCGAAGGCAGTAGGCGAGCCGCCTTTAATGTATGGCTTGGGAACATACTTTGCATTACGTAATGCAATAAAAGCGTTTAATCCAAAAAGCAATATTGGTTTTTCTGCACCCATGACCCCCGAAAAAGTTTTAATGAGCTTATACAATGAACCGCATGCAGAGTAAACAAAGTATCTACAGTACGCGGTGCCTGATTAATGGAAAACTGATCCCCGCTTCCGTAACTTTTGAGAATGGTATCATAGCTGAAATCTCTAGGGATAAAATCTCAGGGGCAACCGACTATGGTGACCTTGTTATAATGCCCGGTCTAATTGACGCCCATGTGCATATCAATGAACCCGGCCGGACCGAATGGGAAGGATTTGAAACTGCTACGCTGGCCGCAGCGGCAGGAGGAGTGACTACATTGGTTGATATGCCATTGAATTCAAGCCCGGTTACTACTACAGTAAGCGCCTTTACAGAAAAACTTGCTGCTGCGAAAAATAAATTGCATGTGAATTGCGGATTTTACGGCGGATTGATACCCGGGAATCAGAGAGATATTGAACCGCTTATAAAAGCAGATGTGTTGGGCATAAAATGTTTTCTTACACATTCCGGGATAGATGAATTTCCAAATGTTACAGAACAGGATCTGGAAGAAGCAATGCGGGTTATTGCAAAATATAATATTCCGTTGCTTGCACATTGCGAAATATTTAAGGAAGAAATAGAATTTGAGAAAGAAGACAAACAGAGTTACGGACAGTATCTTGCAAGCCGTCCGAAAAAATGGGAAAACGATGCAATAGCACTGATGATAAAGCTTTGCAGGAAATACAATTGCAAAACACATATCGTTCATGTTTCTTCCGCTGAAGCCCTAACACTTATTGAAGACGCCAAAAAAGAAGGATTGCCTTTGACTGCTGAAACGTGTGCGCATTATTTGTATTTTAATGCAGAGGAAATACCTAATGGTAATACATTATACAAATGTGCGCCACCCATACGGGAAAAGGCAAATAATGGATTGCTGAAAAAAGCTTTAAAAACCGGCGTGCTTGATTTCATAACTACTGACCACTCTCCTGCACCACCTGATATAAAAGAACTGGAATCCGGCGATCTTAAAAAAGCTTGGGGAGGCATTGCCGGCCTGCAATTTTTATTGCCTGCTTCCTGGACAAGCATAAAGGATAACATGTCTATAGAAGAATTTATTCCCCTGATCACATCCCATCCCGCACGCTTTTTAAATTTACAAGGCAGGAAAGGAAAAATTGAAATCGGTTTGGATGCAGACTTTGTGATCTGGAACCCCGAAGAACAATTTGAGGTAACCGAAAATGAAATAAGGCACCGGCATAAAATAAGTCCCTATATTGGTGAGAAGATGTTTGGCACAGTGCAACAAACCTTTGTGAACGGTGTATCTGTATATTCGGAAAATATAGGAAACACAAATGCATCCGCAGGGAAAGTGATTTTTAAGACTTAAATAAGTGTTAGCCTGAGCTTGTCGAAGGCGGATTTATAATAATCAAAATATTCTCAAATGGCATTCGAAAAAGTACAGGAAATACTAAAAAAAGAACCCGATTTTGTTCAACACACCGACCTTGCAGCAGAGCGGCTTGGCGGCAAAGTAGTCTATGCCACCGACGATTTTTTTGCTGAAAAAGAAAATATGATAAAGCCCGGTCGGGGCGTATTTATTACAGATAAATATACTGATCGGGGCAAATGGATGGACGGTTGGGAAAGCCGACGGAAGCGCACAGAAGGACATGATTGGGCGGTGGTACGCCTTGCAACCCCGGGCAAAATTTCCGGTTTCGATATAGACACCAATTTCTTTTTGGGCAATCACCCCCCGAATGCTTCTGTTGAAGGCGTCTTTTTAGAAGATGATGATGAAAACATAAGAGATTGGCAAATTTTATCATGGATTGAAATATTGCCACAGTCACATCTTGATGCAGGCAGTCGGAATTTTTATAAAAGCAACAGCAGCGAAATATTTACCCATGTGCGTATACACATTTACCCGGACGGTGGTGTGGCAAGATTCAGGGTTTATGGCGAGGTTTATAAAAATTGGGATGCAGTAAAAGAAGATGAAGTGATTGATCTTGCTGCTGCTGTGAACGGTGCCAAATCCATCGCATGCAATGACATGTTCTTCAGTTCTATGCACAACCTGATCATGCCGAACCGCGGGGCAAATATGGGTGATGGCTGGGAGACCAAACGCAACCGCACACCCGGTAACAAAGATTGGGTTATAGTAAAACTTGCAGCACCCGGTATTATAGAACGCATTGTAACAGACACCTGCCATTTCAAGGGGAATTATCCCGACAGATGCCTTATAGAAGGTTGCATAAGCAGCGATGATGATGCAGTCATAAACAATAATGTGGAATGGAAAACCATTTTGCCCGAACAAAAACTGAGTGCGGATGCGGAACATGAATTTACCGATGTGGCTCCGGCAGTGGTATCACACGTAAGGCTGACCATTTTCCCCGACGGCGGCATAAGCAGGCTGCGTTTATTCGGAAAGAAAAAGAATTAATAATGGTTCCTGTTATTTTACTTTCTGTATTGCTTATTTTTTTGGTTATGATCATAATCATGACCTATTTTCTGCGCAACGTAAAAAAGGAACAGGAGGCCAAAGAAGAAGCCGGTGAATTAACTGATGAAAAAACACACCACAAAATAAATACCTCTCAGGATTTTATTTATACCTCACTGATCCTGATATGTGTGATGATCCTGATTGCATTATTTCTCCTGCTCAGAGGTACAGTGTGGGAAGGTCACCTGATGGAATGGACGAACCTGATCGTCCGATTGCTGCATATCACTTTTGGCATCGCATGGATAGGCGCTTCTTTTTATTTTGTTTTTTTGGAAAATGCATTGAACAGAACAAAGGATGTGCGGGATGAACTGGCAGGTAACTTATGGGCCATACACGGTGGCGGATTTTATTACCTGGAAAAATATAAAGTTGCACCGAAAACAATTCCTAAGCACCTGCATTGGTTTAAATACGAAGCTTACTTCACCTGGCTGTCCGGATTCTGCCTGCTTTTTGTAGTGTACTATTTTAATGCATCAGCGATGCTGATTGATAAGAATGTGCTTGACATCTCACCAATGATGGGCATCGGAATAGGTGTTGGATCTTTTATTGTAGCGTGGGTATTATATGACCTGCTTTGCAAATCCCAGCTTATAAAAAAAGGAATTCTGTTTACCATAATCGGAACGCTAATCGCAACAGGTATTGCATATTTTTATAACCATATTTTCAGCAGCAGAGCGGCTTACATTCACTTCGGAGCAATGCTGGGGAGCATTATGGTAGCTAATGTTTTTTTCGTGATCATACCCGCACAAAAAGCAATGGTGAAAGCGGCAAAAGAAGGAATGCCATTAGATCCGCACCTTGGCAAGAATGCCGGCTTACGATCTTTGCATAATAATTATTTTACGCTGCCGGTATTGTTTGTAATGATAAGCAATCATTTTCCGAGTACTTTTGGGAGTGAATATCCGTGGCTGATCCTGACAGTGATATCATTAGGGGCAGCAGGTGTAAAACATTATCTTAACCTTAGGGAAAAAGGACAATTAAGTGTTTGGGTAATGCCGGCATCTGTGATCTTATTATTTGCTGCCGTTTTTATGACGGCGCCTGCGCAGCCGGGGGAATGTAAAACGACTGTAAGCTTTGTGCAGGTAAACGAGATCATACAAACGCGTTGCATCAGTTGCCATTCATCAAAGCCAACAGATGAAGCTTACAGCTCACCACCTAATGGTGTAACATATGAAACGCCGCAGGTTATTCAGACGCTGAAAGATAAGATCATGCAGCGTGTGGTGGTAACGAAGACAATGCCGCAGAATAATAAAACCAACATGACCGATAAGGAAAGGGAAATTATTCGCTGCTGGATAGAACAGGGAGCATCAATTAAACAATGAAAATGACGCTATCAGAATTCAATAATATATCAGAGGAAGAAAAAGCAACGCAACTCGCTGCGTGTTGCGGTGCGGAAAAATGGCAGCAGGAAATGTTTAAACTATTTCCTTTCGATTATGAAACTCAGCTGTTACTGAATGCACAAGTTACTTGGTATAATACGTGTAACGAAGACGATTGGCGTGAAGCATTCACGCATCATCCGAAGATAGGTGATATAAAAGGCCTTACAGAAAAGTTTGCTTCTACTAAACACTTGGCAGGTAGTGAACAGGAAAGTGCAAATACCGCATCAGAAGAACTAATAAAAAATCTTGCAAAAGGAAATAAGGAGTATGAAAAGAAATTTGGCTTCATATTTATTGTCTGCGCCACGGGAAAATCGGCAGGCGACATGCTGCGGTTGCTTAACGACAGGCTTACGAACAGCATGTCGGAAGAATTAAATATTGCTATGGGAGAGCAGGCAAAGATCACTTTCCTAAGATTAAAGAAAACCTTAAATAACGCTGACTGGTCGGGTATAAAACCAAGTCAGTTTACCACGCATGTGCTTGATACATCAATTGGTAAACCGGGGAAAGACATTACGATCCGTCTGAAAAGATTTGATAAAGGGCTTTGGCAAACCTTTGCACAGGGTATTACCAATGGCGATGGAAGGATACCTGATCTGCTGCCGCCCGGGAAAATTCTTGAACAGGGAAATTATAAATTGGTTTTTGAAACCGGCTTTTATTTTGAAAA
>JBGTJG010000434.1:0-8315 GCA_041745235.1 Ferruginibacter sp.
TCAGGAATTATGATGTGGTTTTATGTGATATTAAAATGCCTAAACTGGATGGCATTGAATTCCTGGAAAGAGCAAAAGCAATAAATCCGGATATTCCGATCATAATGATCAGCGGGCACGGTAACATAGATACCGCAGTAGAAGCGGTGAAAAAAGGCGCATTTGATTATATCAGCAAACCACCTGATCTTAACCGCTTACTTATTACGCTTAGAAATGCAACAGACCGCACACAACTCACCGCTGAGACAAAAAGCCTTAAACGCAAAGCAAACAAAACCATAGAAATGGTAGGTGAAAGTGCTGCCATTCAGAAAATCAAACACACCATAGATAAAGTTGCGCCAACAGATGCACGCGTTCTTATTACCGGGGAAAATGGAGTGGGAAAAGAACTTGTAGCACGCTGGATACATGAAAAAAGCAATCGCAATACCGGACCGCTGGTAGAAGTGAATTGCGCCGCTATTCCGGGGGAATTGATTGAAAGTGAGTTGTTCGGCCATGAAAAAGGCTCTTTCACTTCGGCAATAAAGCAACGCATAGGAAAATTTGAACAGGCAAACGGGGGTACATTATTCCTAGATGAGATAGGAGATATGAGCCTGAATGCGCAGGCTAAAGTATTGCGTGCATTACAGGAAGGAAAAATAACAAGGGTAGGTGCAGATAAAGATATTAATGTAGATGTTCGTGTGATCGCTGCTACTAATATGGATCTGCTGAAAGAAGTGGATGCGAAAAATTTCCGCCTTGATCTTTACCATCGACTCGGGGTAATAATCATACATGTTCCCTCACTTGCCGAAAGAAAAGAAGATATACCTCACCTCACTAACCATTTTATAAAAATAATTACTGCGGAATACGGTCAACCAAAAAAGGAAATCGAAAAACCTGCAATGGAAGCCCTGAAAGACTATAGATGGGGTGGAAACATCCGGGAATTGAGAAATGTAGTGGAACGGCTTATCATCATGAGCGGAAAAAATATAACAGTGGAGGATGTGAAAATGTATGTCTGAATGCCATCTCAAAACAATAGCTCTCCAAGCAATTTTTAATATTCAATATCAAATATCAGTTCAGGGATTAGCAACTTTGTTAAATCGTTACATTTCAACATACAAAATATTAGTTTTGAGCCCCAAAATGAATTACTTATGAGCATCGGCTGGATCTTTTTTATCATTTATATTCTTGGCTGGCATATCGGTCTGTACGGAATGTTTCGCAAAGCGGGCATTGCGCCGTGGAAAGCCCTGATTCCTTTTTACAATACCTGGTGCATGGTGGAAAAAATGGAACTGAAAAGAATTTGGTTTTTTCTCCAGTTCATCCCGGTAGCAGGCGTATTCATAACAATTTGGATCACCATAAAATTTGTTGAGCATTTCGGCAGATTCAGTTTGGCGCACCACGCAGCTGCTGTGTTTGTTCCTTTTATCTATTTCCCATATCTCGGCTTTTCTCCCAATGAGAGATATGCAGGCAAGAAAGTGGTTGATAATTATAAAAAATCAGCAGCACGTGAATGGGTAGATGCTGCTGCATTTGCTATTGTGGCGGCAACTCTTATACGCACTTTCGTTTTTGAGGCTTACACCATCCCTACACCTTCCATGGAAAAAACCTTGTTGGTGAATGATTTTCTGTTTGTAAGCAAATTCGCCTACGGACCGCGTATTCCCAATACACCCGTTGCCATGCCTTTTGTGCACCACACCATGCCATTTGTAGCTGCAAAATCTTATACGGAAGCGATTTATATTCCATACACAAGATGGTTTGCCACACCGGTGAAAAGAAATGATGTTGTTGTATTTAATTTCCCGGTAAATGATACGCTCATTAATGATGAAGCGCAGCAGTTCGGCAGCCAGACCACCTATTACCAGGCAATAAGACAAAGCAGCCGCGAGGCAGTATGGGCGGCACACGAAGATGAAATTGCCATTCGCCCGGTAGATAAAAGAGACAATTTTATTAAGCGCTGCGTAGCTGTTGGCGGTGATGTATTGCAGATAGTAAACGGGAAGGTTTTGATAAACGGGCAGCCGCAGGCTAAGTTCCCGCAATCTGAAACAAATTATATCCTGGAAACGCCACCGGGAAGTTTCCTGGACAAAGAAAAACTGAATGAACTGGGAATAAAAGCGAGGTTGGATATGCAGGGGGAACTCTATCAGATAGACCAATCTAAATGGCTGGTAAATATTACTGAAGAAGAGAAACCGAAACTTACGCTTCCTGCCGGTTATGCAATTTCAGATTACATCATGCCACCTGATAGCGGGTTGTTCCCGTATTATGATACAACCATGAAATGGTCTGCAGATAATTACGGTCCGATAATGATCCCGAAGAAAGGCATGTCAATTCCGCTTACCCCGGATAACCTTATACGTTACCAGCGCTGCATACAGGTTTATGAAGGAAATAAATTTGAGAACAGGAACGGGCAAATATTTATAAACGATAAACCCGCTACCTCCTATACTTTTAAAATGGATTATTACTGGATGATGGGAGATAACAGGCATAATTCTCTGGACAGCCGTTATTGGGGATTTGTGCCCGAAGATCATGTGGTAGGGAAGGCTTCGCTTATCTGGTTCAGCTGGGAGGGCGGCCCGAGATGGAACCGTATTTTTAAAAGTATCCGTTAAGTTTTATAAGAAAAAATACTTATCTTCAAATTTCAATATTGTCCTCTCTGCGTAAAAGCAGGGAGGATTTTTTATCTCTAATCAATACCTATGCAGCAACAATACAATTTCGGTTATGAAGAATTTACGGATATCAATGAACTCACAAAAGAGGACAACGCACTCCTTACGGAAGCAAGAAAAATCACGCAGAAAGCCTATGCCCCTTACAGCAATTTTTTAGTGG
The DNA here is from genome assembly GCA_041745235.1 of Ferruginibacter sp. Classification (GTDB taxonomy): domain Bacteria; phylum Bacteroidota; class Bacteroidia; order Chitinophagales; family Chitinophagaceae; genus Ferruginibacter. The sequence goes on from JBGTJG010000434.1 coordinate 2,896, forward strand.
GTGCTGCAGGATTATGCAACAATGGCGAGATGGTGTATGGTACCAATCAGGAAAACGCTTCTTACCCGGTGGGGATATGTGCAGAACGTGTCTTGCTTGCATCTGCATCTATGCTGCAGACAGAAGAACCTATTAAAACCATTGCCATCAGTTATAATAATCTTTCCGGTAGCGGTGGCAGTGATAAGCCTGTTTCTCCCTGCGGTTTGTGCAGGCAAAGTTTAGCGGAATATGAGGAACGTACGAAACAACCCATACGGCTGATCCTATCCGGTATGGAAGGAAAGGTGATCGTTATTGAGAGTGCTGCGCAATTGTTGCCTTTTTCTTTTGGGGGGAGTGATATGAAATAGAAGGATTGGATGTTTAGCTTCTACAGCCTTGGCTGTTGTCGGTGAAAAACACCGGACAACGGCAGCGCACGGGAACACCAACAAAGGCTACACAAAAACACCGTACAACGGCGGCGCACAGGGAACAACAACAAAGGCTACACAGCTCGAACTTTTGATTTTTAATATATTCGAACAGATAGCTTTTTAACCTATGAAGATTTTAATATTTTTATTTCTTTTTGTAATAATCCATTTTAAAGGGGAGGCACAACAAGATAAATTTAAATACCAGGAAACAGCTTTTAAGTTAGATAGCCTTTTGATAATTGAAAAAGATACAATCGCATACTTTAAATATTTTGAAAGTCTGAATGATTCTTTTCTGCTTGAAAAAGACTTTTTTGTAGCAGCTAAGGTTTACGCTAACAAAAAGGATTTTATAAAATTTGAATTACTTTCCAAAAAATCATTTATACGGGGTCAGGAGGCATCGACTTTTGAAAATTCAATAGTCTCGTTGCCGCCCGTACAAACAAAAAAGTTATTAATAAACGAACTAGAGATGAAAAAGCTCTATTTCGAAAAAACGCCGTATGATTTGTATGAAGACATAAAAGAAATGCTATTAATTGATGCACATCTTCGGGATTTAAATTTCAAGGGGTTAATTCCCTATAAATTAGTTAGGCGCAACGATTCTATTAATTTCGTTAATTTAAATAGGATCATTAATAAATACGGTTTTATAAATGAAAGGGATTATGGAGCCCTTTTTAATAGATTTTTTTACCTTATAATTCATTGTGGTTATTTGGACATAGACAGTTATGAATACTTCAGGAAACCATTTTTAAAGGCTGTCATTGAAGGCAAATGTGATACACACTTATATGCATACTATGTTGATCGATGGGAATTACTTACAAAAGGAGCTCTCTTGTATGGTAGCTTTAATAATAAAACTCCGATACAGGATATTAACAATGTAGATAAACGGAGAGCAAGTATAGGTGCCTGTTCATTGGTAAATTGGAGGCGACTGAGAAAGGGAAAAATATAAAGAAAAAATAACTATAACTGCTCCACCCTCACAACAGCATCCTTATTTATCACACCGAAAACATGGGGAAACATTTCATTTACAGAAGGAGCCAATTCATATTTGAGCATAGAAGTCAAAAGAGTTTCGTCTATGTGAAGGATGAAAAGATCAGTTTTATCCGGATAGTATCTTTCTAAGACTCCTTGCACCTGTTCCGCTGCACAGGCATGAATGAAACCTTCTGTATGCAGAGAAGGAGCATCATAAAAACCGCTTTCTTCAGCGGCATCATGTATCTTTTTCGTGGTGACGTGGTATATCATATAAGGATCAGTTCTATCAATGTTTGTATCTCTTCTTTCTTATAATACTGCGTATCGTTATCATAGCATTTCCGCAGCTCGGAGAGTAACATGATTATCACTGATTTATTATCCAGCGGTTTAAAGAAGGACGATACGGGTGGCACCGAAACTTTTTTAAAATAATTCTCTACATCTTTATGGGAATACATCTGGCCATTAACCGGATCTATGTAGAATTTAATTTTTTCTGAAGCATGGCCGCCGGGATTCAATGCATCAAAAGGCTTATCGAAATAGCCGAGTATAAATTGCTGCGGAATATTTATTGCATAAGCAGGAATATCCAGCAGGTGGCAAAGGATCAATAACATAACGCCGTTGCCAAAGGCATTTCCCTTGTGGCTTTCCAATGTTTTGTTCAGCAGGAAACCGTCAGGGTTATCATACGAGATCTCAATTCCTTTTTGTTTGTAATAGCTGTACACAATGCTGTTCATCACATTGATCTGCTCAAGAGGAGTGAGGTAGCTGTTCATTTCCAGCCATATATTCCGACGGAGTTTCTCGATCTCTTTAAAAATAGATGAAGGATCCATGTCGGGATACGCATATTTGGAGACCAGCATGGCTCCGGCTAAAATATCACCGGGGCCCTCGGCCCAAAGCGTAAATTCATTCTTAAGATCAGTAAAGTGCAGGCGATGGATGAGCATTTCTATTTTATCCTGCAGATCAGGATCAGCAGCAGATTCCCAATAATGCTCCAGGTTTGGGATTATGTCTTTCCCGAAAGAAACGATCTTATTGCTCACGGTTTCATAAACATCCGCATCGGGGTCGTCAATCAATTTTAAAAGGGCCTGTATTTCTTTATTCTCCTGCATTTATTGCTCCGTCTTTTAATTCCGCATCAAGGGTAATATTTTTTAAAAGTAGTCTTTGAAAAGCAGCTTTCTCATCATTATTCTGTAAAATTCTTTTCGGAATAATAATGGCCTGAATAGCATTTATGAAAAGAAAATAATATGATTCTGTTTCCGTCTTTTTTACAATCGCCTGCCAGGTGTATCTGGTGTCGGAAGTTTCTGTTCTCACATGAAGGCCGGTATCTGTGGCTTCCAGGAATGTCTCAGCAAATACTGAAGCATTTTCCGGGTCGTCTGCAATTTCTTCTCCCTGCTTATCTGCAGATGAACGCCCCGTGAAAAGCGGCAGGAGCGTAGTGCCGAACATGAGTAAAATAATAGTGGTGGTGAGCGTGCTGAGGTATCGGAATACGCCGGTAAAATTAAGTACAACAATAAATATCCCTACGAAAGAAACCTGTTTAATGATCGTCTGTGCCCGCTTCTTTCTTAAAGTCCCGGCATCCCACATCACCCAAGTGTAAAAATTTACATAATCTGCTTTGGTCAATTTGTAATGCAGGGAAACCATTATTAAGTTTTCTTTTTGGCAGCCGCCTTTTTCGGTGCAGCTTTCTTAGGCGCAGCTTTTTTCTTCACGCTTGCCTTTTTTGCAAATGCTTTCGGGTCCTGAGCAGTGATCATTTTTTTTATAGTATCCAAATCAATTACTGCAAGCTCTTCAGGCGTGTACTTGCCTGATGCACCGCCACCGGTGAGTTTCATCATCTTTTTTCCAAAACGGATAAATGGTCCCCAGCGCCCGTTTTCCAAGGCAATCTTTTCCGCCGGCCATTGCTGAATAAAACGATTCGATTCTTTGGCTATTTTCTTTTCGATAAGTTCATTGCAATCAGATTGCGTAAGCGTATCAAAATTATAGGCCTTGGGAATATTTATAAAAAGGCTGTTCCATTTTATAAACGGCCCAAAACGTCCTTTACCTTTTGTGATAGGTTTTTCTTCAAAGAAGCCTATAGGAGCATCCTCAATCTGCTTTGCTTCCAACACTTCCATAGCCCTTTTCAGATCTACACCATACACATCTTCACCTTTAGGAATAGAAATGAACTGGTCGCCCCATTTTACATATGGCCCGAACCTGCCGATGTTTACAGAAACCTCTGCACCTTCATGCTCACCCAGCATCAGCGGTAATTTGAACAGGTCAATAGCTTCTTCCAGCGAAATGGTTTCTATGCTCTGATCCGGTTTTAATTTTGCATACTTTGGTTTTTCCTCATCATCCTGCGCCCCAATCTGCACCATTGGTCCGAAACGCCCCATACGTGCGCTTATCGGCTTGCCGGTAATATCATCGGTTCCCAAAATTCTTTCTCCCTTTGCACGCTCCGCAGTTTCTAATGTATGCTCTACACCGGTATGAAAAGGCGTATACCAGTCTGCCACCATTTTATTCCATTGCATGTTTCCTGCTGCGATAGAATCAAATTCCTGTTCAATATTAGCGGTAAAAGAATAATCCATTATGCGGGTAAAATGCTCATTCAAAAAATCAGTTACCACTAAACCAAGGTCTGTAGGAAAGAGCTTATTTTTTTCTGCACCGGTATTTTCTTCATAGCTGCAGGAATCAATTTTATCATTTTTCAATGTAATGCAACGAACAGATCTCCTGATCGGCTCCCGGTCTTTCTTTACAACATAATTTCTTTTTATGATCGTAGAGATAGTAGGGGCGTAAGTACTGGGGCGGCCTATCCCAAGCTCTTCCAGTTTTTTCACAAGAGATGCTTCCGTGTACCTCGCACCCGGCCTTGTAAATCTTTCTGTTGCCTTCATCTCTCTGAACTCCACTTTCTGACCAACAGTCAGATTGGGCAGCCTGCTTTCATCCCCTGCGTCTGCGTCTTCTTCCTCATCGGTACTTTCAATGTATAATTTCAGAAAGCCGTCAAATTTTACCACTTCTCCTGTAGCAGTAAGATTTTCTTTGTTTGTGCTTATTTCAATTTTCGCAGTCGTTTTCTCCATCACCGCGTCACTCATCTGCGAAGCAATAGTGCGTTTCCATATCAGCTCATACAAGCGGTTCAGTTCAGGATCATTTACGGTCCTGTTTTCCATATACGTCGGGCGAATAGCTTCGTGCGCTTCCTGTGCACTTTCGTGTTTGTTTTTGTAACGGCGCACCTGCAGGTAATTTTCGCCAAAGCTTCCGGTGATCTCTTTTTTAATAGCATCCATAGCGGTATCGCTGAGGCTGACACTGTCCGTACGCATGTAGGTGATCTTACCACTTTCATATAAACGCTGTGCAAGCAACATCGTTTTACTTACGCCGTATCCCATTTTCCGACTTGCTTCCTGCTGAAGGGTAGAAGTAGTGAAAGGTGCCGCAGGTGTACGTTTCCCGGGCTTTACCTGTACATCTTTAACAGTATAGTCCGCGCCAATACAACTCTGCACAAATTCAAATGCATTTTCTTCTTCATTGTATTTGCCACCCTCTGCTTTAAAACCAACCGTCCGGTTATTAAGGTCTGTGGCGCCGAGCCATGCTTCTACTTTAAAGCTTCTGTCGGGGATAAATTTGGTGATCTCCCTCTCTTTTTCCGCGATAAGCTTTACAGCAACACTCTGTACACGGCCTGCACTTAAGCCGCCCTGCATGCCTATTTTCCGCCAGAGAACGGGGCTCAGCTCAAAGCCCACGATCCTGTCCACAATACGGCGTGCCTGTTGAGCATTTACGAGGTCCATATTAATAGTACGCGGATTTTGAACTGCCTATTGAATGGCGGGCTTCGTGATCTCGTGAAATACAATACGCTTGGTAGTTTTCGGATCAAGGTTCAGCACTTCCGCCAGG
>JBGTJG010000435.1:0-3636 GCA_041745235.1 Ferruginibacter sp.
GTTTGGACTGTTTATTGACGGAAAGAAAATATATTTACAAGCCTGGTATTTAAAGTCCTGAATGAAAACAATCATACATTTTTTGTTTTTACTGTCTCTCACGATAGTTCTCCCTGCGGAATTCTATGGGCAAACCACACCCCGGGATACCTTTTTCCTGTTGAAAAAGAAGGGATTACTCAAGAAACTCGGAAAAAGTATTTATAGGGAAAACATTCCTACAGATCCTGTAAAGACTGTTAATTTATTTCTTCAGTTTAAAGGGAAAATAATTCGTTCAATATTTATTGCTCCCACGGGGTTCAATAAAATTAGTGACAGTGGGGGAGCAAAGAAAAAATTAGCTTCCCGTATCGGTGACTATCTCCACAGAAATACAAGAAATGATGTTGTCAGAAAAAATCTCTTTTTCAAAGAGGGGGATCGGGTCCTTCCGTTTTTGATCGCTGATAATGAACGCTTTTTAAGAGATCTCTCTTTTATACGGGATGCACAGATCATTGTAGAAGGAGATTCTCTTTCGCCGGATGTGGTAGATGTGATCATCATTACAAAGGATGTATTTTCCATCGGCGGAAGTTTGAAATTCAACAATACTAAAAGGATGCAGGCCAATCTTCGGGATGAAAATTTATTAGGCACAGGCCACAGGCTTGAAATATCCTCTATTGCTGACAAGGAGCGCAGGCCTTATTACGGCAGCGGCGCTGTTTTTACGATGCGCAATGCTTTTCATTCTTTCTTTAACCTTACCGCCGGATATAAAACTTTTAACCCCGCTTTTAACAGCGGCAGAGCGGAGGAGAGTAACCTTTTTTTCTATGCTGATAAGCCACTGATAAGCAGGTATTCCCCGTGGACCGGCAGTGCTGCTTTTTCATACACTGTAAACGAGAATGCATATCTCGCCGATTCACTGTTTCACAGTGAATTCAAATACCGCTCACTCCTTACAGATGTGTGGGGTGGGTATAACCTGGGCTACCGAAACAGAAGGGATGAAGATTCTGATAAAAGATTACGGCACTTCTTAGGGATACGCAGTTTTTACAAAGTGTTTTACAGCGTACCAGATCGGTTTAAATCTGTTTATAATTACAGCTATGCAAATATCAACGGCTTGCTGATGTCTTACAGCCTGTACAAACAAAATTTTTACAGAACCAACTTTATCTATGGCTTCGGCAGAAATGAAGATGTGCCGCAGGGGCTGAACGGTACGGTGATAGCCGGCTATACTAATAAGCAGGGGGTAAAAAGAGCCTACTACGGTTTAGAATTTGACGGTACCAAATTATCATCCAAAGGAAATTTTACAGGATACACTTTACGCACAGGAAGCTTTATAAACGGCCGCGGGTTTCAGGATGCCGAGGTGCTTGCAGGTATAAACGGTTTTTCCAAACTGTTTAAGCTCAATCAAAACTGGCGACTGAGATATTTTTTCTCCGGAAATTTTACAAAACAATTTAATACGCACCTCAATTCTCCTCTCATCCTGCAAAGCGGTTACGGCCTCCCTTATTTCAGGAACAGCACAGATGCTGCTGATACCCGATCAACGGTAAAGTTTGAATCTGTTTTCTTTAATTTACAACAGGTTCTGGGTTTTCGGTTTGCTCCTTTCGTATTTACCGATGTAAGTTTTCTTCGCCCTCAGTTTCAGCCCGGCCATCAGACGAAAGGGTATACAGCAATAGGCGGGGGTTTTCGCACCAGAAATGAAAACCTCACTTTCGGAACGGTAGAGGTTAAAGGTTATCATTTTCCCAAAGTATATCCGGGGATGCCTTCGTGGAGAATCGAATTTGGTACAAACATCAGGTTCAAATACAACAGCAGTTTTATACGCAGGCCTGATTTTATTTCAGCAAACTGATATGTACAGCGACAAAGCTTCTTCATTACTGAAGCAAAGATTTTGGACAAGCTTTGGACAATATATGACTCCAGTGCCGTCTGCATCAGGTGAAAAAGTAAATTGGATAAATTACAGGACCTGTGTTGTTGGGATCAGATTTAAAGCAGGCGCAGATGAACAGGGGGCTTTTGTCCGCGTAGAGATATGTTTGACAAATACAATGTTGCAACATCATTATTTTGGTTTATTCCATAAGTTTGCTCACGAAACCGGATTTCTTACCGATAGTGAATGGAAATTTAAAAGAGATTCGCCAACGGATACCGGGAAAAGTGCAAGTATCATTTGCGCCGAACTGACGGGAGTAAATATGTTCAGGCAAGAGGAATGGCCTGTTATAATCAGCTTTTTAAAAAAGAATCTTATCGTTCTTGATGAATTTTGGAATGAATTTAAACCTGCGTTTGAATAATATTATTTTTACAATCTAAATACATATACATGATAAACAAACTAACGTCATTTGGTGCAGCCGCACTCATTTTTCTTTCGGCAGTATCATGCAATAGCAAGGACAAAAAAGATACAGCAGTCGTAACTGATATTACACAGACAAAAACTTTATCTGTTAAAACGGAGGAAGTACCTTATACAGGAGATGGTGTTACTATGAAAGGGTTTGTTGCTTATGACGAGAGCCTGAGTTCCTTGCGACCTGTAGTCCTTATAGTTCCTGAATGGTGGGGGATAGGGGATTACACAAAGGGCCGTGCCAAACAACTGGCGGAACTGGGCTACCTGGCATTTGCAATTGACATGTATGGCGAAGGTAAAACTGCAGACTCTCCCGATGAAGCCGGTAAACTTGCGGGCCCTTTTTATGCGCCCACACAGTTGGCAGCCAACAGGTTTGAAGCTGCTCTCGCAAAAATTAAAACTTATCCCAATGCAGATACGACACGCATCGCAGCAATTGGTTATTGCTTTGGCGGGGCTATGGTACTTAACATGGCAAGGCTTGGTAAACCATTAAAAGGTGTGGTTAGTTTTCACGGCAACCTGATCGGTGCGCCGGCCGATAAAAATTTGCTGAAGGCAGATATATTGGTTTGCCACGGTGAAGCAGATTCATTTGTACCGGCTGCAGAAGTTGCGGCATTCAAAAAGCAAATGGATTCTATTCAGGCTGCTTATACTTTCAAAAGCTACCCCGGCGCCACCCATGCATTTACTAATCCTAATGCTGATGAAAAAGGTAAGAAATTTAATCTGCCGATCGCTTATAATGCCGCAGCCGATACAGCTTCTTTTAATGAAATGAAAATGTTCTTCAACAAGATATTCAGATGATCCAGACAGGGTATTTAAAAAAAAGCATCCGGGAGGATGCTTTTTTTATTCAGATCGTTTTCTTTACTGCTGTTCCCGGATCCCCATCATATGCGTAATTTATTTCAGTATCTACTGATCCCCTGTCTTTTATTTTTGCAACTACTTTTTTAACTTCCCTCACAAAGACCGTTGCCTGCGCTTTGGTCATTTCTTTAAGCGGAAACGCCATATGGTATTCACCTTCGCGGCCCATGGGGCCTATGCGCATGTAAGAGATCTTTTTGATTTTATATTTCTTCTTAAATGATGCTATGTAGGTTAGAAGAGGTTTATCTGAAGAAACACCTGTACCAAAACTGTTGAACCTGACTGCAAAGGGATATTTGTGATTTGCATCTGATGCAAGCAGGGTCATGGCAGAGAATAAAGCGAAAAGGAGTAAA
>JBGTJG010000436.1:0-2938 GCA_041745235.1 Ferruginibacter sp.
ACAGGCATATGGTGGGCAATTTGTTCACCGGACAACAATATATTTTACGGGGCATGCGGATTCAACGATCAGAGCAAAGAACACCAAAAAGCAGAGATCGGATTTTGGCTAATCACGGATTTTTGGGGTAAAGGAATAATACAAGAAGCAATTCCTGTTATTTGTAACTATGGATTTGACATTTTAAAACTACATAGGATTGAAGCAATGGTAGAATCGGAAAATCAGCAATCCAAAAATGCAATTACAAGACTCGGATTTGTATACGAAGGGTCGATGAAGGATTGTGAATTTAAAAATGGAAAATTCCTCACTCTTGAAATATATGCGAAACTCAACAGGAAGGATGACTATAAACCGGGATGAAAGAGTAGAACCTTTAAGAATTAGTAAGCGAGAATAAAATGATCCCTGTTGCTACACCCGCATTCAGCGATTCTGCTTTTCCTTTCCTCATTATTGATATTTTATGGTCAACACGTTTCAGCAGTTGAGCTGATATTCCTTTTGATTCGTTACCGATTATTAAAAATCCTTCTTCTGTATGTCTAAATGAATTTACATCGTCCCCCTCAAGTACGGCAGCATATGTTTTAATATTATCATTTTGTTCAAGTACAAGATCAATATCACAGTATGAAATGCTGACCCTACCGAGACTCGCCATAGTACTTTGCACTACTTTAGGATTATAACAATCTGCTGTGGCCGCAGAGCACAGAATATTTTTTATACCAAACCAATCAGCAGTCCTTATAATTGTTCCTAGATTTCCGGGGTCCTGAATGTCATCTAAAATCAATGTTAGCTTGCCACTGAAATCATTTATTTCTGCATCAGGCCTCTTCTTAAATACACCCAATACTTCATTGGCTGTGGTCAAAGAAGTGATCTTATCCAGTTCATAATCTTCTGAAAGAACGAGTCCTTCAGGCATTCTGAGTAACGAATTATTTAAAAGCTCCGCACCTTTACTCGTACTATAAAGGGCATCACATTTAAACAGATCATGCTCTAAAAATTCAGTTACCACCTTTGGCCCCTCTGCAATAAATGCATTGTGTTCGTCCCTGAATTTTTTAGTCCTTAAACTTTGAATATATTTGACTGTCGATTTATTGATCATCCCTGATTATTTTGCAAGCGTCTGCACCTAAGATAAAATGATTTTCTCCCGGTTTAAATATATAGTTTTTCTTTTTCTCTCCGTTTCATCCTGCACAATAATAAGTAAGGCGCCCAAAAACAGACCGTACCTGGTTAAAAATAACATTGAAGTCCGGGGAGGGCAATTCAGTAAAAATGAAAGGGAAGCTGTTACCGCTCGCCTGTATAATCAGCTGGATGACAGCTCACGAGTAATTGTAAAGGACGCTTTTTTTATTCTGCATACAATAAAGAAACCGATTGCTTATGATACGGGTTATTCTACTGTCTCCGCCGTAAACATGCGGTCCTCCATGTATCACTTAGGTTATTACAATGCAAATGTTGCGTATTCGTCAGATACCGTTGATCGGAAAGTTTCTGTAAAATATATTGTAGAAGCAGGCAAGCCCACATTAATAGATACGGTAAATTACCGCCTGGGAAAAGAAGAATTGCAACAGTTAGCTGCCGGTTCCCGCAAAGAATCACAACTTCAAAAAAATAATCCTGTTACAAAAGCTTCTGTGCTTTCCGAGGTAGGCAGGCTCGTTGATACTTTTCGCAATAACGGCTATTATAAATTTACTGCTGCAGAATTGCGTGTAAGAGGAGATACAACACTTGCAGCGCTTACAACAATCACAGATGATCCCTTTGAACAACTCAGGCTTTTAAACGAGGCGCAGCAAAGAAGGGACTCTCCTACAATTAAACTCGCGTTAGTAATTAACCGGCCGGAAGATACCACCAAGCTTAATAAGTATTACATTAATAAGATTTATGTCCTTTCGGATCATCAGCCTAATGATATGCTGAGCGATACAATTAATCTACGGCAGGAAACTACGCCGGGCTTTATACATCGCTACCACGAAAAACTCTTCCGCACTTCATTGCTGGCAAGAAATATTACGCTTAAAAGCGGTGATGTTTATCGCCAGGATGAGTTTTATAAAACCCTTAATAATTTATCTAAGCTTGGTGTTTGGCAGACTGTCAATATAAGGCCGATAGAAAACCTCGATGAAATAAACAAAGTAGATCTTCTGTTTGAATTATCACCGGCAAAGAAATTCAGTTTTGAAAATTCGCTGGAACTGAGTTATTCTGCTACGAGTAATACTAACAGTGCACTCGGGGGAAACCTGTTCGGTGTGTCAGCTAACTTTTCATTAACCAACAGGAACGTTGCAAAGGAAGCCATCCGTATGACCCACCGTCTGAGGGCAGGAATAGAATTGAATAACAATAGCCGGTCTAATACCCAAAGCCTGATAAATTCCAATGAGCTCAGTTACAATAACAGTATCCTGATCCCCCGTCTTTTGCTGCCGGCTAAAACAGTGAGAAAACTTAATTTTAAAACAGGTGAGACTTTTGTGAATACGGGTTTCAGTTATAATAACAGACTGAATCTTTTCAGCCTGCAAACGGTAAATCTCACATTCGGATATTCGGGTACTGACAAAAAAGATCGTCGGTTCACACTTCGCCCGCTTAATGCCGAGTTCAATTATCTTTTGAATCAATCGGACAGTTTTAACAGGATCCTTGACCAAAATCCTTTCTTAAGGTATTCCTACAATACTTCGTTTATTCTTGGTGTGGCAGCAAGCTACTCAAGTATATATCGCAACCCGCATCATCCGCTCAGTATTTCTAAGGAGCGATCATTGAGATTGAATGCAGAAGAATCCGGACAAACTTTTGGAAGATTGCCCATACTTCGGAAATTTAAAAATCTGTATAAGGAGCTTGGACTGTCTGCAGGTTATGGGTTCCGATTCGA
>JBGTJG010000437.1:0-12782 GCA_041745235.1 Ferruginibacter sp.
TAATCAAATGCACCACCCGCATGCACATCTGCAAACGCTGATTTGAGCACGATGGAATCTATGCCGTTCAGAGATGATGCTACCAAAGATGTTGTATCCATCTCAAAGAATCGGTTTTCCACTTCAAATTTTACATTATCCAGAAGCAATGAACCTTCAAGGTTTCGGGGACGGAGATTTTTTGCATCTACCCTCGCATTCATAGAAAGGTTAAAAGTATCATCCGTAAAATGAAGCGGATAAAGTTGAGCTGTATCTACACGTACATCTGCAAACACAATTGGGTATTCGCTGCGCATGTTTGCATTCATGTTATAAGTAAGCTTCAGGTTAGGATCATTGATCTCACCAATGCTTCTTACAAATCCGTTAGAAAAATTCGCATTGATCTTCGCATTCTGATAATTATAATCAAACAGCTGTATTGAGGCTATGTCTGTCTTGATATCTGAACGCATGGTTTTATAATCAAAACCGGTTCCCTTTGCAACCATAGCTCCCGCAAAATTGCCGATAATGCTGTCCTGCTTCAGCAATTTACCCAAAGCAAAGCCGGCTGATTTTATATACAGGTCATAATTAATGCGCAACGGATCCTGCAGGTTTTTCATATAGCCTTTCACGTACAGCGGGCCGTAGCTGGTGCTCAGGCGCATATCTGTAACAATACTTTCTTTCGTTCCGCTGAATTTACCCGTAGCAGTGAATCTCGGTGGCAAATTAATTTGCTCCAGTAATTTTGGCGGCAGAAAGCCCGCAATAAAATCTCTGCTTAGGGTGGCGCTTGTAAAATCAAAGCCATAATTAATTCTTGCCGGATCCGTAATATTTGTAAAGTTTACCCTGCCGGCAAATGCAAGATCTTTCCCGGTTAAATTCACATTACCTACCAGATCATTTTTTGTTCCTTTTATGCTCCCTCGCAGATTCATCAATGCCGGTAATGCAGCAAACATTTTTTGATTCGCAGGCGGGACAAATCGGAAAATGTCTTTCTTTAAAAGACTACTGTTAATTATGTAAAGATCATAAGACATCCTTGCCGGATCAGAGATATTATACAACGTACCCCTGGCACTTATGCTCGATCCTGATAAGCCTCTTATTTGGATGTAGGGGAGGTACATTCTCTGGAGTGTGCCACGCAATTCTGTATTGACTGTTACGTATTGGTTTGCAAACTGAGATTTAGGGAAGGGCTTGGCCATAGACGGCACAAGCATGTACAGGTCATTGAATGCAATAGTAGAGCCGTTAAGATTAGCAGTTATAAAACTGTTTTGCGGCCTGTTAGTAAGATCTGAAATGGTATCAAACTTTAATTCAAAAAAGTTTTGAATAAGTGACCGCGGTGTTTTAAAATATAGTTCGGTTGCAGACAGAATGGTATCTGTAAGCAGGAAATTCATATGTGTGGTATCCAATACGAAGCCGCTTTTGTCGCTGAATGCGAATTGCGAAACCGAAGCGGTAGTAGAATCTACAGAATAGTGAAAGCGATCTATCCGGGCAGTCAGGTTCTTTGCATCAAAGTGAGAAAAATCAAGGCCCTCTGCCGGAGCTTTATTTATATCATCATATTTAATTGCCGTATTTTTTATATTGAGCTCTTTGGCGGCAAATACCCATGGTAAAGGAGGTGTATCCTTTTTAGCTTTTATTACTTTTTTTGCGGAAGAGAAAACGATAGAAGAGCTATCTAATAAAAGAGAATCCGCGGTGCCTCTGGCATCTGCAATGCTATAAAACATATTCGTACCGTACAACCGTCCGATGTCATTACTGTAATAAAGATCAGTTACTTTATTGTCTACGATCACATCAACGTCCAGAAGCTTTAAACGCTTAGCCGTTATAAAAAGTTCGTAAGGCGTTTTCTTCAATGTGTCATTAGCGGAAAATTGTTTTACGGAATCACCTGCATTCTTGACTGTTGTCATGTAAAACTTTACACCCTTTGCGTAAAAATCATCAATGCCGAATCTTACCCTGTCCGGCTGAAAGCGATTGCTTGTTACATCCAGATCTTTTATAACAGCAGTAAAATTATTTCCGAGAAAATCATCTCTGAAATTTAATCCTACATTATCAAATATCAGTCGATCAAGAGTAAGCTTCATTGCCGCAGTATCGGGTATCGCTGTGGTTGATTTATTTCCCGTGAATGCATCAAGAATAAACTGGTAATTGAATAAAGAATCTTTCTCCGGACGATTAACATTTATCGTCATGTTTTTAAAAAACACTTTATGAATGTCAGTCTTGCCCTGAAGCAATTTCATCATATCCAGATCTACAGATAATTCTTCACCGAACATCAAAGTATCTTTTCTGCGATCTTCGATGTAAACATTTTTCAGCTTAAGCCATCTGGGTAAGCTGTAATCTATAGACCCGATATCTACTTTAGATTTGAATTTACTTTCCAGGTAATTCTCTACCTGGTTTCTGACCAGTCTTCTGCCCGCAGGAACATTTATGAAAAAATATGCAGCGATAATAAGAATAAAAACAGACACCAGAATCCAAAGCAGAAACCTGCCGATTCTCGTGAACTTTGTTTTTTTCTTTTTCATCCCGGTCTTAAGAAAATTATTGCTAAGGGTTATATGTTGATTCAGTAGATGTTATCCCTGTAAAGAGGGGCTTTTCTGATACTGTAAAATTACTGAATATCCTTCTTCTGTAAAGCATTTTGTGATAAGAGAGAAACGGAGTGAAAAACTCAGCTTTCCAGTCTTTTCAGGCATGCCCGGATGTCAGTAGCAGCGCCCATTACACCGTTAAACAGATCCGGATTTTTCTGTATTCTTGGCAGCGCATTAAAGATGGTAAATTGCTTCGGGTTAAGGCCTTTTTTTACTTCTTCCCATTGTAGGGGCATAGATACAGTAGCGCCTTTTTGGGGTCGCAATGAATATACAGATGAAATTGTTTGGCTTTTTCTGTTCTGCAAATAGTCCAGGTATATCTTTTTATCGCCGCGTTTTTTCAGATTTCTTTCAAGAGTTGTGAAGTCCGGCAGCATTTCGCAAACAATCATACTCACCAGGTGAGCAAAGTTTTTCACTTCTTCGTAATCGTATTTTTTCTTCATGGGCACATAAATATGCAACCCTGTAGAACCGGAAGTTTTGCAAAAACATTTGGCACCCGCTTTATCTAAAACATTTTTAAATCCGAGTGATGCATCCACTACCTGGTCAAATGTATTTTTATCAGAAGGGTCTATATCGAAGATCATATAATCCGGCTTGTCCGGTTTCTTTGTAGTAGAATGCCACGGATTTAATTCTATGCACCCAAGATTATTTAAGTAAGCAAGTGTTGCCTTATCATTGCAAATGATGTAATCAATTTCTTTGTCTGAAGATTCTGAATAAACCGGAAATGATTTGATAAATTTCGGTGCACCTTCTCCGGCATCTTTATGAAAAAAACCGGTATCATTTATTCCGTTGGGATTTCTTTTCAACGATTGCGGGCGGTCTTTTAAAAAAGGTAAAATGTATTCGGCGACAGACTGATAATATTCTACTACCATTTTCTTTGTAACCTTATCATCCGGGAAGTAAATTTTATCCGGGTTGGATACAGGCACTTTAATTTTTCCTGCTTCAGCAAAAAACTTTTTATCGGATTTTTCTGAAATTTTAGTTAGCATAAAAATCGAAATTATAGGTAGCTTAAAAATAATGGTGTCAGCCTGAGTTTGTCGAAGGCGGATTGATTCAATGAAAATATTTATACCTTATTACCCGCCTTCTACAAGCTCAGGCCGACTGCAAAATGTTTCACTATTTCTTTAATTCCTTTGTAAGCGCTTTATTAATCGGAGAGGTTTTGTTGGTTTTCTCTTCGCTATTATAAGGTTCATTTGTTTCCAAACCATCTTTGTGTTTTATCAGCAGCCAGGTGTTTTCTTTACCACCGAAGCGATTATTAATTTTTACGAGAACAAATTCACCTTTTAATTTTTTCCCTTTCAGGACAAACTTAAAATCCCCCTTTTTGTAACCGGCTTTTAATATTTTTTTATGGTCTGCTTTTTTATCATCCGTGAGAGCGGTATAAAAACCTTTGTCCCATATTTCTACTATGCCGGCGCCGTAGTTTCCTTCCGGGATCACCCCTGCAAAATCTTTGTAATCATACGGATGGTCTTCTACCTCCATCGCCAGACGTTTATCTGCCGGGTTCATAGATGGGCCCTTCGGCACCGCCCAGCTCTTCAGCACGCCATCCATTTCCAGGCGGAAATCATAATGCAGGCGGGATGCTTTATGCCGCTGTACCACAAAAGCCAATTGATCATTTGCTTTGCTTACTACCGCTCCGGGTTCAGGTGTATCGTCAAATTTTCTTTTCTTTTTATAAAGGGCTAAACTCATTATGATGCAGTTTTGCGTTTATTTCCTAAGCTCGCTTTCAGTTGTTCCATCAGATCTGCAGTTTTACTGTGCACAATCTTCATTACGGGCTCCGTTGTTTTTTTACCTTTCGCTTTAGCATTTATCACTTTCATCAAGGCCGCGTTATATGTATCCTTATAGCCGGATATATCAAACTTGCCTGATAGCTGTTCCACCAATGCTATCGCCATTTTTAATTCAGGTGGTTTTATGGTTGTTTTTGCAGGAAGTTCCAGTTCTTCAGTTGTTCTTATTTCCTCATGAAACCTGATCCTGTTCAAAATGATCACATCATCAGGAGCTCGCAGAATAGCAAGGGTTTCCTTGTTTCGCATCACAAAAGAGGCAACCCCTGCACGTCCTGTTTTCAGAAGTGCTTCTCGTAAAAGTGCATACGGCCTCACGCCCGATTTTTCGGGTGCCAGATAATAGGGTGTTTCATAATACACACTGTCTATCTCTTCCTGTTTTACAAAATCGGTGATCTCGATCAGCTTTGTTTTTTCCGCACCTGCTTTTTGAAAGTCAGCATCTTCCAGGATCACGTATTTATTACCTGTGTCATACCCTTTTACAATATTATCCCAGTTCACCTCTTTACCGGTCTTTTCATTTATGCGCTGATACTTGATCTTACTGTGATCCTTTTTATCCAGCATGTCCAGATCTACATTACTTGTTTCTGTAGCGCTGTAAAGCTTCACGGGGATATTTACTAAACCAAAGCCGATTGCGCCTGTCCAAATAGGTCTCATGATATTGTGTTTTTAAACTTCTATTTTGATTCCATGATCTTCATTATCATCTTTTCTTCTGCGGTAAGCCTCGCTGTTCCGTCGTCCTTTTCAATTTCATCGAGCTCATTAAAATATTTTTCCAGGCTTTTGCTTTCATAAAGAGAAATGATAAGCGGGTGCACGTAATATTTTTTACAAACCGTTCTTGTATTTCCCAAATGCTCAGCTACCTTATCAAGGGCCTGCATTATGTTCTTTTTTGCGGCAGTTTCAGTATCCGCAAAACCTATCTCCTTAAGAGCAAGAAAAGCATTTACAGTTCCGGACCAAGTCCGGAAATCCTTTGCCGTAAAATCACTTCCGCTGATGTTTTTGATGTAATCATTTACCATCCCGGAATCTATGCTGTGCCTGCTGCCGTCTTCGGCATAATACTGAAACAACTCTTTACCCGGTATCTCTTTGCACTGATGAACAATTGCAGCGAGCTTTTTATTTTTAAGGCTTATATCATGTGCAATCCCTTTCTTTCCTACAAAAGTGAACTTTACATTTCCGCCGCTGATCTGCACGTGCTTATCCTTGAGTGTGGTGAGGCCAAAAGAACCGTACAACTTTTCATAAATGTTATTTCCGACACGAATATTGGTACGCTCCATAAGGCTGACTACAGTTGCCAGAACTTTTGTTTGTGAAAGGCCCGGAAGTGCCAGATCTTTTTCCAGCTGCAATCTTATCGCAGGCAGCACTTCCCCGAACGCATACATGCGATAAAACTTTGTGTGATTTCTCAGCGCATTCCAAGCAGGGTGATAACGATATTGCTTCCGCATTTTTACATCCGTACCCGTTGCCTGCAGGTGCCCGTTTTCCAATGCGCAGATCCATACATTTTCCCAAGCAGGCGGAATAACGATTTTCTTTATTCTTTCTAAATGCTCCTTACTGTTCATTTTTTTATCCTCCTGCAAATAGGTAAACGACTTTCCCACCTTCTGTCTTACTATACCTGGTTTTGTATCCTGAACATAGACGAGATTAACGGCTGCTGCGGTTTTAGCAGGATCCTTTATGATCTTTGCAATCTTCTTTGCCGGGAGCTTTTGAATAAGATCTTCCGTATTTTTTATCTCCATTATTTACCCTCTTTGAATAATGCAATGAAAGTTTCGTGCCTCGTTTTTTCTATTAACCGGGGATTTATTTCGCCTCTGTACGCTTCCTTTAACGCTTCCCCTAAACCTTTGAGCAAATAATTCTACGTTAACAGATCAAAAAGACATATTTACTTCAGATTAATATTGGTATGTCCTTTGAATTTTACTGAGTAATTAAAACACCCCATATGCAAATTAATGATACCCATTTAGTTTTTCTTCGCGACAAAATAAAAGATATCAGAGTTGCGCTGTTTAAGTCTGAGATCAATTCAGAATTGTCCCTGCCAAATAACGTTGTGGAAACAATCCATACTGATAACGAAGGGAATATTTTCTTCTTTACATCATGCAACGGGAATTACGCGGCGCAAATAAATCTTCCGTTTTATGCTTATTTGGATTACCATAAGAAAGGAACTGATACACGCCTGAAAATAAGCGGTAAAGCGGTTATCGTAAATGAAGAAAAAAATGCTGCTGATCCTGAAATCGAAGAACGCGGCATTGCATCACGCTCTGTTGTATTAGTGAAAATGAAAATTATGCAGGCAGAGTTTTCCGGTGAGCCTGTAGAGGAGAACACATGGACAAGAAAGATTAAATCAACTTTTAATCACTTATTTTTTCCTTCAAGTGAGCAACAATACATTTTCAATTGATTTTCATAAAAACAGACAGGGTTAAGAATCGTTATTCCGGTCAAAGAATAAAAACAATAAAAAGAAATCCCCGATAAAAATTATCGGGGATTTTTTATTTTACGATTCCTGATTTGAATTTTGCGATCGCTTCTTTAGAAAAGTTACTCAGAACAAGCCTGCCGCTGATCTTTGCTCTTTCAAGCAACAGCGTATCCCAATGTTCCGTTCCCTTCCAGAACATTTTTTTCATTTCTGACATCGCTTCGGGATTAGAGTGTGCCAGTGTATTTGCGAGTCTATCTATTGCCTCGTCCATATTTTCCACGTTTTCATGTACCTCTGCAAATAATCCTTTTCTTTTTGCCCAGTCACTGTTGCGCCACATTGTCGCATCAATTGCGAGTGCACTGAAAGCAGCAGTTCCTATTTTTCTTTCTACTGCCGGGCCTACAACGAAAGGACCGATTCCCACTGCCAGTTCACTTAGTTTTACTTCTGCTTCTTTTACGGCGATTGCATAATCAGCAGCAGCAGCAATTCCTACACCACCACCTACGCATCGTCCGTGCACTCTTGCAATGATAAGTTTAGGACATCTGCGCATGTTGTTGATGACATTCGCAAAGCCGCTGAAAAACTTTTCTCCTTCTGCCTGCGTGTTTATCTGTGTGAGTTCGTCAAAAGAAGCCCCTGAACAAAACGATTTTATTCCTTCGCTCTTAAGTATAATCACTTTAGTTTCATCGTGCGTGCCGGCAAAATGAATTTCCTGTGCGAGATCTTCTAATTGCCTGCCCGGCATAGAATTGCTTTGCGGGTGACAAAATTCAATAGTGGTAACACCCGCATGTGTTTCTGATCTTACATAACCCACTTTCGGTTTTACTTCTGTTTCCATGTTAAGATATTTTATATTCTTTCATTTCTACCATTGTTAATATTGTTCCCACGCCCACCGCTTCGTCTGCGTCATCAAAAATTTCTACAAGCCATTTTACAATTCCTTTCGGGATATCCTGACCCTGAATAAATTGTGTCTCGGGGGTTATTTCCTTTAACTCCTGAGCTGTTTTTTCTTTACAGGTAAAACGAATGTAAACAGAGTTTCCGGCATAAACAGGTTTAGTGAAACGCATTTCATCTATACCGTAATTAAGCAAAACGGGATTCTTTTTAAAACTGTCTACAAACAGGCCCGCTGCAACACTGATGATGTAATATCCGTGAGCCACCTGTTCTGTAAACATTGTCCCTGCAAATTCAGTTTCCCTTTTGTGCGCATAAAAATGATCCCCGCTCAGTTCTGCAAATTTATCAATGTCTTCTGCCGTGATCAGCCTTTTTTCTGTTATGATCTGATCGCCTATTTGCAGCTCTTCAAAGTGTTTGGTGAAAGGGTGTTCCTCTCCGGTTATTCCTTTAGCATGTTGCTGATAAACATTTGTTATGGCGGTTATCATAGAAGGAGAACCCTGTATTGCTGTGCGCTGCAGATAATGTTTTACACCACGCAGGCCCCCCATTTCTTCACCGCCTCCTGCACGCCCCGGGCCGCCGTGTACAAGAGAGGGTAACGGTGAACCATGGCCCGTACTTTCTTTGGCACACTCTGCATTGAGCACTAAAATTCTGCCATGGTGGGTGGCAGCACCGATTACATATTGTTTTGCCAATGAGGCATCTGCTGTAACTATGGTAGAACATAAACTGCCTAAGCCTTTTTTGCTGAGCGCTATTGCATCATAAATATCTTTATAAGGCATCAGTGTAGTTACCGGCCCGAAAGCTTCAATATTATGCGGTTCCTCATTTTTAAAAGGATCGGTATTCAGTAAAACCAGCGGACTCATAAATGCTCCTGAAGTTTCATCGGCATCCAGCAATGTAACGCTATCCAAAGAGCCATAAATAATTTGCGATGAAGCTAATATTTTCTGAACCTGTACACGTACTTCTTCCCGCTGATCCCGGCCGGCCAGGGATCCCATCCTTACTTTTTCATTAAGCGGATTTCCTATAACTGTTTTGGAAAGTTCCTGCGACAGGGATTTTTGTATATCTTCTAATTTATTATCAGGCACAAAGATTCGGCGGATAGCAGTACATTTTTGTCCTGCCTTTACAGTGATCTCTCTTTTTACTTCTTTGATAAAAATATCCCACTCCGGCATTGAAGGGGTTACGTCCGTGCCAAGCACAATGCAGTTGAGCGAATCCGCCTCCATATTGAACGGAACACTTTCTGTAAGAATAGCCTGCTGCGCTTTTAATTTTATGGCGGTAGATTTTGACCCGGTAAATGTTACTACATCCTGCGAGGTTACAAAGTCAAGCATATTCCCTGCGCTGCCGCAGACGAGCTGTAATGCGCCATCCGGTAAGATTCCTGATGCAATAATTTCTCTTACTACCGCTTCGGTAAGGTAAGATGTAACGGTGGCGGGTTTTACCACAGCAGGCATTCCTGCAAGCAGGTTTACCGCAATTTTTTCCAGCATGCCCCACACGGGAAAATTGTATGCATTAATATGTACAGCCACGCCTTCCTTAGGGACAAGAATATGATGCCCCATAAATGTATTTTCCTTGCTCAGGTTTATGGGGTCGCCGTCGAGACTAAAACTTTCATCAGGCAGTTTTCTGCGGAGAGATGCATTTGCAAAAAGATTGCCGATACCGCCTTCAATATCTATCCAGCTGTCTATTCTTGTAGCGCCGCTTTGATAACTTATTTGGTAAAATGTTTCTTTATGTTTGAGCAGATGAAGCGCTAATGCACGGAGCATTCTGCCTCTTTGCTGAAAGGTCATACTTCGCAAAGCCGGATTTCCTTTTTCCCTTGCATATTTTAAAATTCCTTCAAAATCGAGTCCTTTGGAAGTGGCGTTTGTAATCACCTTGTCTGTAACCGCATTATAAAGTTCCTGGCCGTCGCCATCACCTTCTATCCACCTACCTGTTACGTAATTTCCGAGTTTTTGCATGCTGTTGATTTGTTGAGACAAAGCTAAGGAATGAAAAGAAAAGAGTAATTTTATAATACAAAATCCGCTAGTATGACTCTTTCAGAAATGAAATTGGAAGCCATAAAAGAAATTGCAAAATTAAATTCTGAGGAGTCTCTAAAACAAATTCTTGCCAAGTTATTTTCTTTAAAGGCAATTGAAGAAGAGCCTTTTACTCTGGCACGACATCAAGCACAGATTGCAAAGAAATATGATAGTGTGCGGGCTGAATTGGCTGATATTAAAGGAAAAAGAATCAAGCCGACACAGTAAATAAAGTGGATATAATTCTTTAAGTAAAAAACCTTTGCCGCTATGAAAATTATTCTGACATTATTTTTAGCAACAACATTTTATTCCTGCACAACCACCAAATCAGAAAATAATTGTACGGGGCCGGCTAAACCTGATTGTATGTGCACCCGGCAATACGATCCCGTATGCGGCTGCGACGGAAAAACTTACGGCAATGCATGTGAAGCAAATTGTGCGGGGGTAAAATCAACTACTCCCGGAGAATGCGGAAAATAATTAATCCGCCTTTCAAAGACTAAACTGCTTCAGATGATGTTGCACATGCTTGTAATGAAGCAGTATCCATTCTTCAAAATTGAGCATACCGAAAACAGGGTGCAGTGTTTTTTGTAAGTTGTCTTCTTTAAAATATTCCACAAAACTATTCACCGCATTCCGGAGATCTTCCTTGGCTGCACTTATTGAAGAAAAACGCAATGGTCGCGGAACGTCGCCCAAAAGTTCAGCGGGCGCTTTTGTATTTTCCCTGAAAACTTTATCGCTAAGCAGAAACGCTTTGTAAGCCGGAAGATGTTCGTCAGGAGTATATAATTTACATTCAATTTTAGCCGAAGAGATGTTGTAAAAGTCAGCAAGGTGCTCGATCATTTCCTGCGCATTCATCACGCCCCAGCGAGCCGGTGAGTCTGATGCCAATCCGTTTAATAATTCAAAGGAATCAGCGGTAAGAAACTTAAGTTTTGCGATATCCATAAACCTCAAATAAAAAAAGCAGGCTTAAAGCCTGCTGTCTATTTCTTTTGATAATCTTTGAAAGATGTCATCTACGCTTCCTTCGCCGGGAACCATTACCACCTTATCAAAACCGCGGTAGTATTCGGCAACCGCCTCTGTTTTGCTTTTATATTCTACCACTCTGGCAGCTATTACATTTGCATCCCTGTCATCACTGCGGCCGCTCGTTTCGCCTCTCCTTAATAATCTTTTGATCAGTTCATTTTCGCTTACATCAAGCGCAAGCATAATGGCTATGGTTTCCTTGCGAAAACCCAGCATCTGATCCAAAGCCTGCGCCTGTGCGGCTGTACGTGGAAATCCATCAAATAGAAATCCTTTTGCATCCCGATGTTCATCCAGGGCACAACTGATCATACCTTCAACAACCTCATCAGGTACCAACTGTCCGACGTCCATTAACTTCTTCGCCTCCATACCCAATACGGTTTGCCGTGCGATTTCTGAACGCAACAGATCCCCGGTGCTTAAGTGAACAAGGCCGTATTTTTCAATAATTTTCTCGCTTTGCGTACCTTTTCCGCTGCCGGGAGGGCCAAAGAGTATTAAATTGAACATAAGAAAGGGGTAAATGGGTTCTGCGGTAAAGATAGGGTAAAATCATTTTTCTCTTTACCTCTCTCTGCCTGAGATAATCAAAATCGTACATTTACCTTTTCTAAAATCTTATGCTTTCTATATTATGGTTAATATAAAACTAAGCACCCTTGCAGAAACACTTATCGGCTCAGAAATTGTGCGGCTTGGTGGTGTTATAAAAGATAAAATCAAAAACGGAGAGTGTATATATAATTATACGATTGGGGATTTTGATCCTGCTCAGTTTCCGATACCTGCTGTACTGGAACAGGAAATAAAGAATGCTTACAAGGAAGGTTTTACGAATTACCCCGCGGCAGACGGTGAACTAATTTTAAGAGAAGCGGTGGCAGGGTTTCTTAAAGATCAACAGGGTTTAGAATATGCCCCCGGCGAAATATTGATTGCTGCCGGCGGACGACCTTTGATTTACGCTGCATACCGTGCAATTGTAGATAAAGGGGACAAAGTTATTTATCCCGTGCCCAGCTGGAACAATAACCACTACACCCACTTTACAGAAGGGGAACATATAATGTTAGAGGCTACAAGGGAAAATAATTTTATGCCTACTGCTGATCAGATCCGTCCGCACGTAAAAGGAGCTTCCCTACTTGCATTGTGCTCGCCGCTTAATCCCACAGGTACGGTGTTTGAAAAGGGGGAGCTGGAAAAAATCTGCGATGTAGTTTTGGCAGAAAATGCCCTGCGTGGCGAGGGCGAGAAAAAATTATACCTATTGTATGATCAGATATATTGGACGCTTACGTATGGCAACACCGTTCATTATGACCCGGTTTCGCTTCGTCCTGAAATGAAAAAATATACGGTATTTGTAGACGGAATAAGCAAAGCATTCGCTGCTACGGGTGTGCGTGTGGGATGGAGCATGGGGCCTGCAGAGGTGATCTCTAAAATGAAAGCCATCAACAGCCATCTGGGTGCATGGGCCCCTATGGCGGAGCAAAAGGCTACTGCCCGGTTTTTACTCCAAAAAAATGAAGTAAACAAATACTTAGATAATTTTAAAAATGAATTGGAAATTCGGCTGCGCAGTATTTACGATGGTTTTCAAGTGCTGAAAGCAGCAGGATTTGCTGTAGATTCAATTACTCCTCAGGCGGCGATCTATCTTACTGTACAGATAGATCTAGCCGGAAAATCTATTAAGGGAAGAACTTTGAATTCCCAATCAGAC
>JBGTJG010000438.1:0-4487 GCA_041745235.1 Ferruginibacter sp.
TCTTTACATTGTAAACACCAATCTTCCTTCCATAACAGTTAAACCTAATTTGGACATTAACTATACAGTCCGCGGTACGAATGTCGCAGGCTGTGCAACATCTTCAACCGTAAGCATTTTTGTACTGTGTAACGGTGCAAATGTTTTTATTCCTAATACTTTTTCACCCAATGGCGACGGTGCTAACGATGTATTTTATGTGCGGGGCACCGGGTTGTTTACCATAAAGCAGATTCGGATCTTCAACCGCTGGGGCGAAGAGATCTATGAAAAAAACAACATCAATGCAAATGACGTGACTGCTGCATGGGATGGTACACTGAAAGGCCAAAAGCTTCCGGGTGACGTATATGTATACATGATTGAAGTACAGTGCGATAACAATGCTACACTGTTGTATAAAGGAAATATTGCCCTTGTGAGGTAAGTGAATAAACATACAATTAACATAGGGTGTTGCACAAAAAAGATATTTTCATTTTGAAAATGCAGGCTCGGAAATTGTTATTGACAAAAGTTTGAATGAAAACCTTAATCTTTAGAAATATTTTATTGTTTACAGCATTGATTTGCACAGTTAAGGCGGCATCAGCGCAGGACATACATTTCTCCCAAATATTTGAAACACCTTTGCTGAGAAACCCTGCACTTGCGGGTCTTTTCTCGGGGGACCTCAGAATCCAATCTGTATACCGGTCCCAATGGAACAGCGTAACTACTGCGTATCAGACTACTTCTGCAAATATTGAATACAAGTTACCGATAGGACAGGGTGAAGATTTCTTAACTATAGGAGCCCAGGCACTTTATGATAAAGCGGGAACTGTTGATCTCACATCCACTCACATACTTCCTGCATTAAATTATCACAAATCACTGAGCGCAGACAGGAATATGTATCTCTCTCTGGCCTTTATGGGAGGTTGGGTACAGAGAAGTATTGACCGCAGCAAGATCACAACCAACAGCCAGTTTAACGGTAGCTTTTATGATCCGGGTTTAACTAACGGAGAAAGTTTTACGAAATCGGCTTATTCCTATCTTGATGCTACTGTAGGGATGAGCTTTAATATGCAGATTGGCGAAAATGCAGACAATAATCTGTACCTGGGCGCAGCTTACCATCATTTAAACAGAGCTAAAAATATCAGTTTTTACAGTAATGATAAACTGGAAATGTTGCCTAAATGGGTTGCATCTGCCGGTGTAAGAATGAACACCGATGATTATTCATTTCTCACTTTTGAGGGAGACCACAGTATTCAGGGGATAAACTCTGAGTCAATAGCAGGCTTGCTTTATACTAGAAAACTTGATGATCCTGAAGAACCGAAATACCTGATTCACGGCGGAGCCTATGTCCGTTTTAATGATGCCATTATACCCGTTATCAAATTGGAAGCCCGGCCTTTTGCAATAGCAACGAGCTATGATGTGAATATTTCCGGCTTAAAGAAAGTGAGCAACGGCAGGGGCGGATTTGAGATATCACTTACCTACCAGAAATTTCTTGACCGCAACAATTCCAGCAGGGAGGCAATCAAATGTCCTAAATTCTAAATCAGTTTTATTTCAGGTTGTGATAGACCTTTTGTACATCTTCGTCCTGTTCTATATGGTCTACCATTTTCAACACATCATTAGCCTGTTCTTCATTTAATTCTACCAGCGTACCGGGTATACGGGTTAATTCAGCACTGATCAGTTCCAATCCTTTATCTTCAATTGCTTTGTTCATAGTACCAAATTCACTGAATGCCGCACGGATAACAATATTACCTGCTTCATCCTCTCCGATCTCTTCAAGACCGTAATCGATCAGTTCCAGTTCCAGATCATCTATGTTTTGCCCGTCAGCCTTTATCTTAAATTCTCCCATACGGGTAAAGGTGAACGCTACACTGCCTGTTGTACCCAATGCACCTTTCGCTTTGGTAAAATGCATACGAACATTTGCAACCGTTCTTGTAGTATTATCTGTTGCAGTTTCTACTAGGACCGCTACACCATGGGGAGCATAACCTTCATACACCATTTCATCGTAGCTGCTGATATCCTTTCCCATGGCACGTTTAATCGCAGCTTCCACACGGTCTTTCGGCATATTGCATGCCTTTGCATTAAGGTAACACCTTCTTAATGCGGGGTTGTTTTCCGGTTCCGGCCCCGCTGCCTTCACTGCAATCGCAATCTCTTTACCTATACGGGTAAAATCTTTAGCCATTTTATCCCAGCGGGCAAACATGGCACCTTTTCTTACTTCAAATATCCTTCCCATTCAATATTAATTATTAGAGTGCAAAAGTACTGAAGAATGCAATATGCAAAAAGAGTTGTCGGTTCCAGACAACTCTTTCCTAATAATAAGAAAATTATTTAAGGTCCTACTACTTTTATCATTAAGCCTGCCGGAACAACATCTGTTAATTGCATACCGTTTAATATAGCAAGTTCATTGTATCTCGTTGCAGGTACATTATAGTTTTTAAATGCTTGCTCCAGTTTAATGGCATTAGTTACTGTTTTTGTTCTGATCCGCTCCGGTTTTTTATTGATCTTAGCCTGATCAGTAAGTTGTCTGAAACCTTCCATTGTTCTTTCAAACGTAGGCATAAACTGGTTGAAATCCTGAGCAGCAGAAACACCTAATATTGAATAGATAGCATTGTTGTACTGAATAAGATATGATAGGACACGGACCGGCGGCGCCTGCTGTTGTTGCTGCTGTTGCTGCGGTAAAGGCTGCGCAATAGTGGCTATGGCCGGTAAGCCGTTTACTGTAACCTGTTGTTGTTGCAATGCCTGCAAGCCATTTTGCTCTAAAAGGTTGCGGGCCGCTTCCTGTAAATTGTTTCCCGGTGCAAGCATCATCATTAATAATGCTTTTCCGTCCTTTGGTGCCATTTGTACGCGTTGTGGTGTATTTTGATATTGCCATCCGGCAGGTGTAGGAAACTGAAATTTTAATTCAGGATGATAAAAAACACTGTTTTCCAAATATCCCTGACGCGGATCTTCGCCATATACCAACCCTTCAATTCTTTTAAGATAAGTGTTCCTGTTTATCATGGCATTGGTAAGGTTCAGCTTTTGTTTCCACTCTGTTGCCAGTTTATTTACAGTAACATATCTGTCACCCGGATTGGGGTGGGAGGAAAGAAAGGTTGGTAACTCGGCAGATTCCGAACCCTCTGATTTACGCTCCAGTGTTTGAAAAAAATCTGCCATCTCTTTTGCATCGTAACCGATCTTAGAAGAGTACTCTACACCCAATTCATCAGCTTGCCTCTCCGCATCTCTGCCAAATTTGAGGAAAAGTAATCCGAGGCCCTGTGATGCGGTGTTTGCAAATTGTCCGAGATTAGGATTGATGATCACACCTGCCAGAATTCCTAATTGCCCCAGCATGGCGTTCCTTTGCTGTGCAACTGTATGCCGTGCAGTGATATGGCCTGTTTCATGGCCGAGAACACCTGCAAATTGTGCTTCGTTATTAAAATGCGCCATGATGCCCCGGGTAAAATAAACGTATCCACCCGGTACAGCAAATGCATTCAGAACCTCAGAATCCACAATTTTAAACTCATACTTTATATCCGGCCGGTGAGATTTCACCACCATCTGGTTGCCTTTTTCTGTAATAAATTGCTGCAATGCCTTATCATCGTACAAACCGTATTGCGCTACGATCTGAGGGTCAGCTTCCTGGCCCATTGCTATTTCCTGGGCTTCGGACATCAACACAACCTGCCGCTTGCCTGTTACAGGGTTACGGGCACAATTTTGAAGGAGTACCGCAGATAAAGAAAGGCTGAGAATCAGGGTTAATCTTTTCATGTCAATCGTTTAGGCTGATTTCGCAAAGATGATACCAAAGGAGATAAGGCCGCTGATTCATAAATCCGGTATCGGCAATGCAAATTTAATTTCATACAGGTGTTACTTGACAATTTGGTAAGTATCCCTTAACAATTGGTTTACAATGCATCAGCAATTTTGCTGAAAATTATATTATGAGAAATAAATTACTCCTCATTCTTTCAGCCCCCTTAATAATAGCGGGGTGTGTGAAAGATGGTATTACGGGTATAACCAATGTACCAACAAACCCTACGGTGGAAAAAGCGGAATTCCGCAATCGTTCCAATGCCGAATCTTTTGTAACAGTTGATCCTGCTTTTGCATCTTCAGTGAGTGCATTCACTTTGCTGAGCAGCAGCGATACCATTCCCGGTTATCCGAATTTTGTATACGGCGGCGCACCTGATGGGCAGGGTTTTCTGAAAAATCCTGACGGTTCGGGTTATATCATGGTAACAAATCATGAAAATACGTGGGCTGTTTCAAGG
Source organism: Ferruginibacter sp. (assembly GCA_041745235.1). Lineage (GTDB taxonomy): Bacteria > Bacteroidota > Bacteroidia > Chitinophagales > Chitinophagaceae > Ferruginibacter. The sequence continues at coordinate 4,350 of JBGTJG010000438.1, forward strand.
GTTTATCTTGACAAAAAATTAAATCCGGTTAAAGGGGAATATATTGTAAATACTGATGGCGGTATGTTCAGATTGTGCTCAGGCACATTAGCCACACCGGAAGAACATGGGTTTCCGAGAAATACTTTTTTAACGACC
>JBGTJG010000439.1:0-3400 GCA_041745235.1 Ferruginibacter sp.
AATAACAACCCTTTTAATCCAACAGTACTTTCCATCACATCTGTGCAGGGGGGAAATACGACCAATGTGATTCCTTCTGAAGTAAAGCTGATGGGCACTTTGCGGGCAATGAATGAGGAATGGCGTTTTAAAGCACATGAACTTATAAAGGAACAGGTACATTCAGTTGCCAAAGCCTTAGGCGCAGAAGCAGATGTAACAATAGGTGTTGGGTATCCGTTTGTGAAAAATGATGAAGGCCTCAGCGCAGCAGCAAGAAAGCTTGCAGAAGAATATGCAGGCGCAGAAAATGTTTCTGAAACAGAATTGCGCATGGGAGCAGAGGACTTTGCATATTATTCACAAAAAATACCTGCCTGTTTTTTCAGATTGGGTGCCGGCAATAAACAGCGGGGCATAACAGCAAATGTGCATACACCTGCATTCAATATAGATGAAGATGCCATTGAACATGGCATGGGAATGATGGCTTGGCTGGCAATCAGATCATAACAGTGTGCTTCATCTTACCGGCGCAGTTGCAAATGTATTTTTATCAATTCTGACTACCTTTAAGAACCTAAAAATATTATATGAAAATCGCTTTTCACGGTGCTGCAAGAACGGTAACAGGATCTAAGCACCTTATCACATTAGATAACGGCAAAAAATTACTGTTGGACTGCGGCATGTTCCAGGGAATGGGACCTCAAACGAATGACTATAATTCGGATTTCGGATTTGAAGCCCGAGAAGTAGATTACATGGTGCTTTCTCATGCACACATTGATCATTGCGGGCTCTTACCTAAACTTGTAAAGGATGGTTACGCCGGAAAAATATGGGCCACCCCCGCTACCAAAGAACTTGCTTCCCTTCTTATGGAAGACAGTGCAGGCATCCAGGAAAATGACATAAAATTTGTAAATAAAAAACGTGCATTACAGGGCCTGCCTTATTTAAGTCCCTTATATTCCACAGAGCATGCGCTGGAAGCAGGAGATCGTATTGAACCGGTAGAGTATGAAAACTGGCACACGATTGACGAAGGAATTGAAGTTTGCTTTTCTGATGCAGGACACATCATAGGGAGTGCAGTTGTGCATTTGAGGCTTGCTCAAAGTGGTAAGCAGACACGCCTTACTTTCAGCGGAGATGTAGGCAGGTACAGGGATATTATTCTTCGTTCACCATCCGCATTTTCTCAGGCGGATTATATTCTGCTGGAGTCAACTTATGGCAATAGCCTGCATGATCAATATCATCCTACCCCGGAAGCATTATTGGAATGGATAGAAAGGACCTGCGTTCAAAAAAAAGGAAAGCTCATTATGCCGGCTTTCAGCGTGGGCCGCACACAGGAAATATTATATGCGCTCAATCAGTTGAGTAATGAAAAGAAGTTACCCCCTGTAGATATTTACGTGGATAGCCCGTTGAGTTCTAAAGCAACACATATTATAAAGCGATACCCGCAATATTTTAATGAAACTATTCAGGATGTATTGATACATGATAATGATCCGTTCGATTTCCCGGGATTGAAATTTACTCAATCAGTAGATGATTCTAAAAGGTTGAATTACGTGAAAGGCCCATGCGTCATCATTTCTGCCAGCGGTATGGCAGAAGCGGGCCGCATAAAACATCACATCAGTAATAATGTGGAAAGCAGCCGCAATACTATTCTTATGACCGGTTACTGTGAGCCCAATTCACTCGGTGGCAGGCTGAAAAGAAAACCAAAAGAAGTCAATATCTTCGGTCAGATGCATGAGGTGAATGCAGAGATAGGAGAGATACGCAGCATGTCTGCACATGGTGACTACAATGATCTTATACGCTTCTTAGAGTGCCAGGATGCAACCAAAGTAAAAAAAGTTTTTCTTGTCCACGGGGAGTTTGATGTACAGCAAGATTTTCGGAAGAAGCTTATGGCTAAAGGTTTTGCTGATGTAGAAATTCCGGAAAGACATTCTGAGACAGAACTTGATTAAATTACATTCTTTATTCTCGAACCGCTGAGTCTGTAATTATTCATAACAATTCATGGAAACCTACGGTAAAATATTACTCATAGCAATGCCTGCATTCCTCTTACTGGTGCTGTTTGAGAAATGGTATGGCCGAAGAAAGGAACATGTTGTAATGAACAACATGGATACCATTAGCAGCCTCACTAGCGGCGTTACCAATGTAACAAAAGATGTGTTGGGTCTCAGCATTGCCTTGTATACCTATTCGTGGATGGCAGAGCATTGGGCACTTACACAGGTAACGTCTACCGTTTGGACCTACATCATTGCATTCTTTGCTTTGGATTTTGCGGGATATTGCATCCACCGCATACAGCACAGCTACAATATTTTCTGGAATGCTCACATCATTCACCACAGCAGTGAGGAATTTGATCTTGCATGCGCTTTGAGGCAGAGCATTTCTTCATTTGTAAAAATATTTGCCGTCTTCCTTTTACCTGCCGCATTGCTTGGCGTACCGGAGAAAGTTATTGCGGTTGTTGCACCGCTGCATTTATTTGCGCAGTTCTGGTATCATACTGTTCACATTAATAAAATGGGATTCCTGGAAAAAATAATTGTCACTCCTTCTCACCATCGGGTTCATCATGCATTAAATCCGGAATACATTGACAGGAATTTCGGGCAAATATTTATTTTCTGGGATAAACTTTTCGGAACTTTTCAGGAAGAGAGGGCAGATGTAAAACCTGTTTATGGTATAACAAGGCCGGTAAGAACATGGAACCCGCTGAAAATAAACTTTCAGCATCTCAGCCTGCTGGTGCAGGATGTAAAGCGTGCAGGAAGTCTGCGGGATAAGTTCAGAATATGGTTTATGCCAACAGGCTGGCGCCCGGCTGATGTTACTGAAAAATATCCCGTTTATAAGATAGAAGACGTAAATAATTTTGAAAAATACCGTTCAAGAGAAACAAAGTTGCTCGTAAGATGGTCGTGGTTCCAGGTTGTGATGCTATTGTTGTTTGTCAGTTGGCTTTTCGGCAACATAGCCTCTATCGGCAGCCCCGGAATGTTTGTTTATGGCGCATTTATTTTCCTCTTCGTTTATTCCTTAACGGAATTAATGGATGGCAACCGGTATGCTCCCATTTGGGAATTACTGAAGGGAGTTGCCGGTATCGGCATTATTATGTATTTCGGAGATTGGTTCGGTCTCGGAGAAGTTGTACCTGGTTTAAAATATTTCTTGTACGGCTATTTTATTTTGTCTGTGGGTGTATCAGCTATGATAAGTAGGTCAGTTGCGGCTCAAGGGGAAATGCAACAAATTCCTCTACAATAATCCTGCTCTTTTTGAAAAAATTTGGATAACAAAAGGCATCTCTTTATCTTTGCCCTCCTCTAATTAAACGGCGCGTTGGTCAAGGGGTTAAGACGCC
>JBGTJG010000440.1:0-20346 GCA_041745235.1 Ferruginibacter sp.
AATGTACCATCTGCTAGTAAAGTAGCATGTTGTCCTGTAAGTAAATGCGTCCACTCCCATGCCTGGCAGGCCAAAAATGCAATACCACCCAGAATGGTCATGATCATATATTTCTCTACACCCTTCTTATTCATGTTATGCCCTTCATGTACTGCGAGCACCATGGTAACCGAACTGAAGATCAGGATAAAAGTCATCAAACTCACAAATGCCAATGGCAGGTTTGCGTGCCCGGCAAAAGGAAATGAATTAAACACTTTGTTCGGATCTGCCCAATCATTTACACTGAAACGAATGGTACCGTAGCTGATAAGAAATGCACCGAATGTAAATGCATCACTCATTAAAAAGTACCACATCATCACTTTTCCATAGCTGGCGTTAAACGGGCTTCTGCCACCGTTCCACCATTTTGTCCCCGCGGGAATTGCTGTTGTCGCCATATAAATCAGTATTTAGTATTGAGTACTTAGTATTAAGATCACAGTCCTTTCCTCAAAACTTTTTCAAAATTATGCCCGTTATTAATTTATTCTGTTCATCTTTTTACCAATAAATTCATTAGCACATTATCAAATCAGCTAATTATCAAATTGGCATTTATCTTATCATAATTAAAAACACCAGCACATATAACCAAAGTATATCTACAAAATGCCAGTAAGTGCTCATCAGTTCCACCGGTACAATACTGTAATTTCTGACCCTGCTGCTGAATGCCTGCAGTGACATTACAATGAGTGCCACTACACCTCCTGTGACGTGAACTGCGTGCAATCCTACAATCACATACAGAAATGAATAGGAAACATTTCCCTGCAGTGTAATTCCTTTACCCCACAATTGCTGAAACCCTAATACCTGCAATACTATAAAAAGAACTCCTAATACCATTGTTGCCGCCATAAACATGCGGTAGCGGCTCATAGCCCTTTCTTTAAAAGAACGTACCGCCATGTTTACGGTAAGGCTGCTCAAAAGTATTGCTGCCGTGCTGTACCAGAATGCAATCGGTAACTCAAATGTTGCCCAGTTTGCCTGATTGCGTTTTACAATATAAGCACTCGTAAGCCCGGCAAACATCATCAAAATGCTGCCTATGCCCACCCACAGCGTAAATTTATGCGGGTGTATTTTGTTGTTTTTTATCATCGCCACACTGTTCATATCTGCAACCTTCAAAAGGTTTATTTTTTAGTTTTTTGTCCGAGCCTCAGATCATTACTCAGCTTCATTGGCGTCGCACTCTTGATCATCAGATCTTTACTCAGCTTTTATTATGCATTTGGTCAACCCAAAGATTGCGTTCCCTTTCATCGGCTTCGACAGGCTCAGCCTGACAGAACGTTCACTTTATGTTTTATCTGCCCACAAACTCAAAAAAACCACCATCAGATAAAAGTAAGAGCTAAACATTACTTTTCTTGCTGCGGCTTTATCCATTCTGATCAAAAGCAGTATGCTCATATAAACCATCCATAAATTACATCCCAGTAGTATCCACATGCTCATCATCCCGCTGATATTATACACATAAGGCAATAAGCCTATAGGGATCATCATGGTGCTGTACATAACGGTTTGTACTGCGGTAAATTTAGTAGGGCCTTTTTCACTGGGCAATAATTTAAATCCTGCCTTTGTATAATCCTCATGCGCCAGCCAGGCAATAGCCCAAAAATGGGGGAACTGCCAAATGAACTGAATTGCAAAAAGGATCCAGCCGCCTGCTTCAAAACCATCAGTAGCTGCAACCCAACCGATAAGGCAGGGTAATGCACCCGGAATGGCCCCAACTAAAACAGCAACAGAGTTTATTTTCTTCAGAGGGGTATATACAAACCCATAAATAATTAAACTCCCTAAGCCAACTAATGCACTGCTCAGGTTAAAAAAATACCACATCATCCCAATGCCGATTACCCCTGTAACGAAGGCAAAAATATATCCTTCTTCAACGCTCATGCGACCGCTTGCTATCGGCCGGGTCGCAGTGCGCATCATCATGGCATCGGTATCTTTTTCCAAGGCCTGGTTGATGGTATTTGCAGATCCTGTAATGCATAATCCTGCAACAAAAAGTAAAAGAACTGATATTAATGTATGCCTCGTATAATATTCTTCGTGAGGCGCTATTAAAAAACTAACTACCGTGCTGAACACCACCATGAAACTCAGCGTGAACTTAATAAGCTGAAAATAATCCTTCACCTTACTTGCCAATGCAAAAGTTCCGGATCGGGCTATGGTTTTATTCTGCTGCATCTTACCTCACCCCAACCCCTCTCCAAGGGAGAGGGAACTCGAGTGGGGCTTTTTTAAATTTAATTCACTCATCTATCTTTCTTCGCTTTAATCTCCGCTATTTCCCTCTCCTTTGGAGAGGATAGGTGAGGTTAGTGCTTACTTTCATCTTCCCCTACAGGCACATCCTGCATAATAAAGTCTTTTCCGTCTTTAGAATAATCATACGGCCACCTGTGCACTTCCGGAATTTCTCCCGGCCAGTTTCCGTGGCCGGGACGTATTGGTGTTGTCCACTCCAGTGTGGTTGCTGCCCATGGGTTCATGGTCGTTACTTTTCTTCCTTTCCAAATGCTGTAGAAGAAATTGATCACAAATAATAATTGTGCTGCAAAAACGATCATCGCTACAAAGCTGATAAATTCATTGAGCCCGCCGAACATTTTAAATGATTCCCATGAAGAGTAATCATAATAACGACGCGGCATCCCCGCAAGGCCTTCGTAGTGCATTGGCCAGAAGATCAAATATGCACCTATCATGGTTACCCAAAAGTGGATATATGAAAGGGTATTGTTCATAAAGCGGCCGAACATTTTCGGATACCAATGGTATATACCGGCAAACATCCCGAACATTCCCGCTACTCCCATTACAATATGGAAATGCGCCACAATAAAATAAGTATCGTGAAGGTGAATATCCAAGGCAGAATTTCCTAAGAAAATGCCGGTAAGGCCGCCGGAAATAAACATGCTCACAAAACCGATAGCGAATAACATTCCCGGTGTGAAGCGAATATTACCGCGCCAAAGTGTGGTAAGCCAGTTAAATACTTTGATTGCAGATGGTACCGCAATAAGTAAGGTAAGTAATACAAAGAATGCACCCAGGAAAGGATTCAACCCTGTCACAAACATATGGTGCGCCCACACCAAAAAGGCGAGGATGGTAATGGCAAACAATGAACCTACCATTGCCATGTAACCGAAGATCGGTTTGCGTGAATTGATAGCCAGAACTTCAGAAGAAATTCCCATCGCCGGTAAAATGATAATGTATACTTCCGGGTGACCGAGGAACCAGAATAAATGCTGGAACAGGATAGCACTTCCGCCTTCGTTCGGTAAAATTTTTCCTGCTACAACGATATCGCTCAGGAAGAAACTTGTGCCCAGGTTGCGGTCAAATAAAAGCAATATCGCTCCTGACAAAAGAACCGGGAAAGATAATACTCCGAGAATGGCTGTAAAGAATATTGCCCAAATGGTAAGCGGCATACGTGTCATGCTCATACCCTTGGTACGCATGTTCAGGATAGTAGTAATATAATTTAAGCCTCCAAGTAGGGAAGAAACAATAAACAATGCCATACTGAAAAGCCAGAGATCCATTCCTATTTTACTCCCTTCAGATGCTTCACCCAATGCACTCAGTGGCGGGTAAATGGTCCAGCCGCCGCTCGCCGGGCCTGTTTGTACAAATAATGAGGACATCATTACAACAGAAGCCATGAAGAAGAACCAGTAGCTCAGCATATTCAGCATAGGCGAAGCCATGTCCCTTGCACCTATCTGTAATGGAATCAGAAAGTTTGCGAACGTGCCGCTCAGCCCTGCCGTCAATACAAAAAATACAAGTATGGTACCATGCATGGTTACCAGTGCATAATAAAAATCAGGTGATATCTTTCCGCCCTTTGCCCAATGGCCCAAAATATCTTCCAGCCACGGGAATGTAGAATCCGGGTAGCCAAGCTGCAGGCGGAACAATACTGAGAACAAGCCCCCGATAAATGCCCAAATGATTCCCGTCACCAAAAACTGCTTGGCGATCATTTTATGATCCTGGCTGAAAATGTATTTCGAAATAAAGGATTCGTGGTGGTGATGTCCATGATGGGCATCGTGCGGTGCCGTGTGAAGCGATTCATCATGTAAGGTAGCTACGCTGCTCATATCTTTAATTTTTTCTGACCTTGTCTTTATTTAATTCGTTTTTACCGGCATTACAGCAGCCAAAGGCGCTTTTGTACTGTCAGTCTTTATTGTCGGATCTTTATCCGGGAATAATGTATAATACTCCGGCTTCTGCGATGCAACCCATTTTGCATAATCTTCCTTAGACTCTACTATGATAGTACCACGCATAGAGAAATGCCCTTTGCCGCACATCTGGTCACAACTTATTTCATAAACAAAATTGGAATTATTGGTACGCACCTTCATTTGTTCCGTGGTATATTTTGGTGTGAACCATAGGGTTGTCGGTATCCCCGGTACTGCATCCATTTTCATACGGAAGTGAGAAAGGCCCACATCATGAATAACATCCTGCGCATGTATAACCAGCTTTACGGGAACGCCGACGGGCAAATGCATATCAGTAGACACATGAATGTCATCCAGGCTATTCAGATCCTGAAAATCTACTCCCAATACATTTCCGGAAGGTTGATTATATAATCTGTAATTCTTTTTTCCCAGAATACCGTCTTTACCTGGGTAGCGCATTTCCCAGCCGAATTGCTTACCGGTTATCTCCACTACAATATGATTTGCGGGCGGCTCGCCGGTTATTTTAAACCAATGGATCAAACCAAAAACAACCAATACAGTAAGGGTTATAGCAGGAACAATAGTCCAAATAAGTTCGAGTTTAGTGCTGTGGGAAAAGAACAATGCTTTTCTGCCTTCTTTTTCCTGGTATTTAAATGCGAACCAAAAAAGAAGGATCTGCGTAATAATGAAAACCACACCGGTAATAGCAGTAGTGAGAAAAAACATGAAATCAATTTGCTCGCCTTCTATGGATGCCGAGCCTTGCGGAAAAAGTGTTTTCTTATAATACCATTCGTTACATACCCACACGCCGATAATGCCGAAGATCATAAATGCTATAAGCATAAAACCATTAATCTTGTTATTTTGTTTGCGTGTTTTCTCCTCACCTTTCAGTACGCTCACATATTCACTGGCCTTTGCGATCTGAAATATGACCACAAAAATCATAACAAAAATGGCTAACAAAAAAAACTCTTTCATAGTATCTTTTTAAAACGACCATCGACGACCGACCAAGGACCAACGATGCTATATTTTTAATTTAGACTTTTCCTCTTTGCGTTCCGTCAATCCGGCTTCGACAAGCTCAGCCTGACATTATTTGAACTTTCAACCTTTCAACCTTTCAACTACTAAGTATGATGTATCATACTCTCTTTCAGGAATGGATGATTTTTTGCAAGCAATGAATGCTTCGCAAAATACCTTCCTACTCCCCACATAATTATCCCGATAAACAAACACGCCACGCCAAACTCGAAAGGCATCAACTCCGCATGTTCATGCAAGGTGCCCGGCATTACCATTTGGTAAAAATCTATCCAGTGACCAAATATGATAAGTACCGCTACAAATGTTACAACCGTCCAGCTTCTCTTTGTGCCTTTCTTCATCAGTATCAATAACGGACAAAGGAAATTTACGATCAGGTTAAAAAAGAATATCCCTTTGTACGGGCCCGCTTGTGTAGCAGTTCCCAAACGATCTACAAAATACCTTGTCTCTTCCGGTTGGTTACTGTACCAAATAAGCATATACTGGCTGAACCATAAATACGTCCAGAACACCGAAAATGCAAACATAAATTTACCGATATCATGCAGATGTTCCTCAGTTACATATTCTAATTGCCCCCTGTTTTTCAGGTATATAATGAATATTGCAATCAATGAAATTCCGGAAACGAAAGTACTGGCAAATGTATACCAGCTGTACATAGTGCTGTACCAGTGGGGATCAATGCTCATCAACCACAACCAAGGCACAGTAGATGCAACAGAAAGACCAAAGAACACAATATAATAAGATGCATAGGTAAAGTTTGTATCTATCCATCTTTTTGCCTGCACATGATCCATTGGCCCTGCATTGTCGGTATCCAGACTCAGCTTACGCATTTTACGGCCAAGCAATATCCATAGACCTATAGAAAGTGCAGACCATACAATAAAGAAAGTAGGGTTAAGAAAACCGTGCTTACCGTTTAATATCTTATCAAAAGTAGAGGTGCCGGGCTTGTAAAGATCAGCATCCAGCCAATGATAAATATCTGTACGTCCACCTAAAACAATGGCTAACAAAATGATAAATGTGATACCGCCTAAAACAGGTACTACACTGGAAATGGCTTCCGGTACGCGGCGAAGCGCAACCTGCCAGCCACCCATTGCAAGTGTGGTAATGCAAATAAAGAACATGGATGCATTTACTGTCAGAAGCCAGTAAACACTATTTTGCAGTAATACGGCCCAGAATCTGGTACCGTTCATATCAGCATGAGAACCGCCATGAGCATCCGGGCCGGCCCCGTGAGCAGGTGCAGCAAAAGGATGGAACATGATAAAGCCGTACAGCACCGCAAGCAACCCTGCTATGATAAGGCCCCAAGTCCATTTTTTATAACTGTCCGGTAATTGAAAATTATGCTCCATCTGAAACTATTATTTTTTGTAAATGCCCTGTTCCTTTTATTATTTTTTTACTGTAGCAGAATCTTTTCCTGCTGTTGCTGTTGAATCTGATGCCCCGCCACCCTGTAATGTCCTGATATACTTTATTACCATCCAACGCTGCTGTTTGCTGAGCTGCGATGCATAGCTTCCCATTATTCCTTTACCATATGTAATTACATGGAACATGGTACCGTCTGATAATTTTTTATTGACATCAGCAGTAAGATTTGCTACACCGCCAATGTGTCCGGCTGTAGCCATTGGCCCATCGGCCGCCCCTTTTGCACCATGGCAAATTCCGCAATTAATATTGTATAATCTTCCTGCTTCATCCAATTCAGCATTGGTAGAAGACACTGTATCAAAAGGATTTTTTACTGCTGCGCTTAATTTATACCCGTTGCTGTCATTTTGTAATGTGTAAGGAAACAGATCGCCTCTTTTAATTGTTCCCTGCGGTGGCATGTTATTGTAAAATATCATATTGCCGCCCATTTTGGAAAGATCCATTGTGAACTTTGCACTGTCACGCTCAGCGTATGTTTCATACCCGCGGCTCACCATCATATCAGGCATATAAGTGCTGCCCGGGTCGCGTTTGTTATCACAACCGGAAAATAAAACCACACCTGAAATAAGAGCGGCAGATATATATTTATGTATTCTCATTATCCTTTATCAATTATACATTTATCAATTAATATCCTACCTCGTCCCTGTACAACTTTTGCTCTCTGTCATACCTTCCAAGCCACCAGCCTGTTTCAGCAACCTGTACATTTACATCCATAGCTCCCGCTTGCTGCAAAAAGCCCTGAACTTCGCCCTCATTTGTTTTGTCTGTACATTCTATTACCATTACAAAATGATCATCCGTGGCCCTCGGGCTGAAGTGGTGCTTTTTTACAAACGGCGACAGCTGGCATAAATAACAAAATGTAAGTACCATACCTACTGCAGAAAAAAGTACAGTAAGCTCAAATGTGATAGGTATCCAGGCCGGTAAGGCAAAATGCGGTTTACCGCCGATATTAAGCGGCCAGTCTTTTGTAAAAACCCAGCTCATAAAACCAAGCGCTGTAGCTGTACCCGTAATTGCGTAAATAAAACCCGCAGTATGCAGGCTTGTTTCCCTGATGCCCATGGCATGATCCAGGCCGTGTACAGCAAATGGTGTATACACATCGTGAATTTTGTAGCCTGCCTTCCTTACGTTTTTCACCGCAGGAAAAAGCACTGCTTCATCATCAAATGATCCCACCACAAATTTTTTAATTCCGCTCATGATAACCTGATTAAAAATATTTCTAAACCCGCCTTCGACAAGCTCAGGCTGACAACTTTCAACTTAATGTGCATGCTCCACTTCCTTGATATAAAATTTCTCTGCATCCTGTTTTTCTATATCCGTCATTTTCACTTTATAATTCTCACCGCTTGTTTTCAAAACAGATTTGATCTCTGCCACGGCAATAACCGGGAAGTATTTTGCAAACAGGAAGAAGCAAGTAAAGAACAGGCCGAACGTACCGAGGTAAAAACCGATCTCATAAATGCTCGGGCTGTAATAAGTACTCCAACTGCTCGGTAAGAAATCCCTGTAAACTGACGTAACGATAATTACAAAACGCTCATACCACATTCCTATGTTTACTATTATGCTCATGAAGAATGTAACAGTTATGTTTCTCCTTAGTTTTTTGCTCCAGAACAATTGCGGTGATACTACGTTACAGAACATCATGAGGTAATAGCTCCAGCCATAAGGACTGAAAAGATTTCCCCTGTTCTCAAAGAATGCATGCATCTCATACGGGTTCTGCCCGTACCATGCGATGAACAACTCTGTGAGATAAGCTATACCAACAATACTACCCGTAAGTACAATTACTTTATTCATCGCTTCAATGTGGCCGATGGTAATATAATCCTGCAGGTTCAATACTTTTCTTACTACAATCAAAAGCGTTTGTACCATAGCAAATCCGGAGAAGATCGCACCCGCTACGAAGTACGGCGGGAAAATTGTTGTGTGCCATCCCGGAACAATGGATGTAGCAAAGTCAAAAGATACAATAGTGTGTACAGAAAGTACAAGTGGTGTACTCAAGCCGGCAAGTACAAGTGAAAGTGATTCATGCCTTTGCCAGTGCTTTGTGCTGCCCGTCCAACCGAAAGCTGCAACACCGTAAAGCATTTTACGAAGTTTTGTCCTCGCTCTGTCCCTTACTGTTGCCAGATCAGGAATAAGGCCTGAGTACCAAAACAACAATGAAACAGTGAAATAAGTTGATATCGCAAACACGTCCCAAAGAAGAGGCGAATTAAAATTTACCCAAAGCGGGCCCCTTGTATTCGGATAAGGAAGTACAAAGAATGCCATCCATACACGGCCCATGTGCCAAATCGGGAACTGGCCCGCACACATAACCGCAAATATTGTCATTGCCTCTGCAGCCCTGTTAACACCGGTACGCCATCCCTGGCGGAAGAGTAAAAGGATAGCCGAGATCAATGTTCCTGCGTGACCGATACCAACCCACCAAACGAAGTTTGTAATATCCCAGCCCCAGCCGATTGTTTTATTTACGTTCCACTGACCGATACCGTAAGTAACCTCACGATAAACAGAATAAATTCCGAAAAGCAATAATGCCACACTGATGAAGAAGCCAATGTACCAAAGCTTACTCGGCTTCATCTCTATCGGGCGGATGATATCTTCCGTTACCTGGTGGTAATCTTTATTACCATCTACCAGCGGTTCCCTTTGTTGCGATTCGTATTTCAGTAATGACATAATCTGTTGTTAGATAGATATGATCTTTTTATATTTTTGTTAGGACCTCCGACGATTGACAACCGACCACCGAAGATTCTACATTTCTCTTTCTCCTCTTTTTCTCCTTGTTCTCTTAGATCCTTGTAATTATTCTGTGTGTTTGTAAATTAGTGCGCCGCCGGTTCTTTCTTCTCTGTAATAGTTCCTTTTTCATGCTCACCTGCATGCGCATTCATTACTTCCCTGTCCGTATTCTTTACTTTAGCCAGGTAGCTCACATTAGGCAGCACGTGCAATTGCTCAAGAACATAAAAACTGCGATTCACCTGTTCTGTATTCCGGATCTTATATACATCACTCTCTTTATCATTTACATTTCCAAAGCTGATCGCATTAGTAGGACAAGCCTGTGCACATGCTACTTTTACATTACGTACCAGCGAAGGATCCTGTTGTTTTTTTGCTTCGAGTTTGCTTTCCTGCAAACGCTGTACGCAGAAAGAACATTTTTCAATAACACCGCGTGAACGAATGGTTACATCCGGGTTAAGTACCATTCTTGACAGCTCATCATTAACCTGGTGTGTAACTTCATTGAGGTCTAATCCTATCAGTGGTTTTTGATTATCTCCAAAGCTGTCAGCTCCGTTATAATCGAGCCAATTGAAACGTCTTACTTTATAAGGGCAGTTATTTGCACAATATCTTGTACCGATGCAACGGTTATAAGTCATTTGATTCAGTCCTTCGCTACTGTGGTTTGTAGCGGCAACCGGGCAAACGTTTTCACACGGTGCATTGTCACAATGTTGGCAAAGCATAGGTTGGAAAACCACATCAGGATTTTCTGCACTGCCGGTAAAATAACGGTCAATACGTAACCAATGCATTTCATGTGCACGCTGTACCTGCATTTTTCCTACTACACTCACGTTATTTTCGGCAGTACATGCTACAACGCAGGCGCTGCAACCGGTACATGTATTCAGATCTATGCTCATTCCCCATTTGATACCGGGCTTTGCATATTCCGGGTAAATGGTGGCATCTCTTACATAATCCGTTTTGCCGTGAGGCGTAATAAGCTCACGCTCTTCCCGCGGATGTGCCAGTAATTCTTCGGGGTTTTTCTTAAAGCTGGCAAGATTGGTCTCGTAAATAACAGGGCGACCTTCTGTAAAACCATGCACCTGTGTTTGTGCAAGCGGATATGTACCGCCTGTTTTTTCTATCGCTGCGGGAGAGGAATAAGTAAATGTAGTCCCATCCCAGCCGGCAAGCGGATAAGCATTCTGACCGGCAGCATATGCCGCACGGCCTATACGATCATAATTAACGACGTTGTCTTTGGTAGCACTTGCGCGACCATATCCCAATGCGATCGCTACAGTAGAGGAATGAATACCAGGAATGATCAAAGCAGGTAAGATCATTTCTTTACCGTTCACCGTAATTTTCATCAACGGTTTTTCCGGGTGCACTTCATATTTATCAGCATCTCTCTGATTTGGATTTGCTACGTCTATGCCGAATAATGTTTTTGCCATTGCGGGGCTAACCATTGCATAGTTGTCCCATGTAACTTTAGTGATAGGATCAGGAAGCTCCTGTAACCAAGGGTTATTTGCCTGGCTGCCGTTTCCTAAAGAAACCTTTTGATAAAGGCATACTTCGTAGTTGCCGGATTTTGTTGCATTTATTTTGGCTGCTGCATCAGCGATGTTTCCGGTAAATGCGCCACCACCGTTATTGACAACAGGGGCAGCTATTGGTGTAACTGAATTTGTATTTGTAGTATCCGATTGCAAAGAAGCAGAATTCCTTGAATCAGAGCCGGATGATGCGGGCTCAATAATACCGTCCTGAAGGGCTTTATCCCATTTTTCTGCACCGCCTGTTTTACCCGTCCAGTAATTTTTAAAATATGTTTCGTACAGATCTCCCCCTGTAGCAGATGCAACAGGCATCATCCTGTTGGTGGTATCATTTACCAAATTGTTCCTGCGTGAAGTATCGTTTATGTTTGCCGCAGCAGCCGTAGTTGCTGTTGCACCGCTCCATTTTAATAATGAAGATTGAAATGGTCTTGTTTTGAAAAGCGGATTAATGATAGGCTGAATAAGGCTGACATACCCTGACATTGGTTCTGCATCACCCCAGCTTTCAAGCCAATGATGTGATGGAAGAATGTATTTACACAGCTCTGTTGTTTCGCACATGGTGCTGTTGAAAGAAACACTCACCGGTAATTTTGCCAATGCATCAGCAAACCTTTTACCGTCTGCATATGAATAAACGGGGTTGCAATCATAAACAAGTAAACCGCCTATTGCGCCGGCTGTCATATCTATTGCAAGTTTTACCATATCCGCATCTATTCCTTTGCGCACATTACAGGTTACGCCCCTGTTTATTGTTGTGCCGTTTGCACCTATTGCATTATTGATGGCATTTACAACCATCTGAACATTTACATCATTGCTGCCGCAAACCACTAAGGATGCACCTTTTGTCGCATTAAGCTGCGCTGCTGCATTTTCAATTCCTTTTGCCAGAGCTGCATCTTTTATAGCAGGAGCAGTTCCGCCGCCGCCAAGCTTTGCCAGTAAGGCAAGTGCTACTGCGCCTGTTTCGGAAGGTTTATGTGTGTAGCGGTCGTCAGCATTTGCACCCGTCATGCTCATCATACTTTCAAAATGTATGTGGCGGCTCATTTCCGGGTTATTTCCTGTTATTCTTTTATTCTGTGCGTATTGCCTGCTGAATTCTGTAGGGCTTAACCATGTGCCGAGGAAGTCTGCACCCAGGCTTACGATCGTTTTCGCTTTATCAAAACGATAAGAAGGCAATGCTCGTTTACCGTAAGAAGCTTCGTTTGCAAGTAACATTCCGCTGTAGCTTATTGCATCGTATTGTACGTGCCTGCTGCCGGGATATTTTGCAAGAAACTGTGTAATTATTTGTAAAGTGGAAGGAGAATGAATGGTAGAAGTAAGTAAAACCAAAGGCTTGCCGCCGAGGCCTGCCATTGCATCACCGATCATTTTATCAAACGCATCAAAACTTGTTACTTCTTTAAAATCATTTCCTGTTCTCTGTAAAGGATGGCGAAGCCGTGTAGGATCGTAAAGATCTAAAACCGAAGCCTGCGCCTGTGCGTTCGTCCCGCCTTTGGTGAGGGAAGACAGCTCGTTGCCTTCTATTTTAATAGGACGGCCATCTCTTTGTTTTACAACAACGCTTATCGCATCGCCGCCATTCACATAAGTGGAAGCGTAATAATTTGCAACGCCGGGTATAACATCCTCCGGCCTCTGAAGATAAGGAATGGCTTTGTTAACTTTATTCTGACAGCTTGCTGCAAGTGCCGCTGCCGCTGTACTGAAGCCCATGTATTTAAGAAAATCCCTTCTCGGCGTTTTAACTTCAAGCAAACCTTTGCCATCAAGCTCTTCTATAGGAAGCAGGTCTTCCTGAAATTCTTTTTCTGAAGTTTTCCTGAAAGCATCTGATTGCGTAAGTTCCCCGAAATTTTGCCAATACTTCTTATTACTCATATTTGTTCAGTTGACAGTTGGTGCTGACGGTTAGTGATCAACTTCCAACCCCGGTGCAATTTTGAATTCATGCAAGCTGCCTTATGCAACCTGTTATTAATAGTGACATTTCTGGCATTCTGTACCGCCAATACTTTCTACAGTAACGCTATCCATTTTCCCGCTCTTCAGATCTTTGTGGAATTTTTCGTAAATGCTGTAAAATTTATTACCGCTGCTATCGCCGTTGTTATAGAAATCTACTTTTGTTTCGCGGTGGCAATTGATACACCATCCCATGCTCAGGTCAGCAAATTGCTTTACCTCCGGCATTTCCTGAATATTACCATGGCAGGTCTGGCATTGCTGCTTACCCACTTTTATGTGCTGGCTGTGGTTAAAGTAAACATGGTCGGGCAGATTGTGAATTTTTACCCATTCGATAGGGCGGGCACCATCAGGGATACCATCTTTATTGTTGTCGGGATTGTATTCTTTTTTATCAGGATTCCAGCCTGCATATGAATACAGCTTTTGAATCTCAGCGGTACCGTTCACGGAGGTGCCGTCCGCCTTTGTAATTTCTTCGCCTTTATATTCTTTGATGGCTACGTGGCAGTTCATACACACATTTACCGAAGGTATGCTTGCCTGCTTGCTGTCCTGCGCACCGCCGTGGCAGTAAAGACAACTGATCTGGTTTGTGCCGGCATGTACTTTATGTGAGTAATAAATAGGTTGCTCCGGCTGATAATTTTTTTGGCGACCAAGGCCCATAGCACCATTGATCGTATAATACCCCCCTATGCCGAAGAGCAATAAAATGGTAGCCATCAGGTAAGTCTTATTCCGATAAAACGGAACAGGCTCACCACGATAAATGCCGTCTTTTTCGTCAGATAATTTTTTAAGATTGCTGTTTACCTGTATTAATATAAAAGCAACGATAGCAAGAATAAGTGTGAGAATACCGAAGAGAAGGGAATCATGGTCGCCATCACGATCTGTTCCATTTGCTCCTGCACCTGCGCCACCGGCTGCAGAAGCAGGAGGAGTATATGCATCCGCATAATCCATTATCGCATCAATCTCTTCTTTTTTTAATTGCGGGAAAGCCGTCATTACAGTAGGCTTCCATTTTTCAAAGAGTGCTTTGGCGTAAGCGTCTGTAGCTATCATAGCTGCAGGACTGGCAACCCATTTGTAAATCCATTCTTTGGAAGGTTCCTTATCCCGAACACCTTTAAGGGCGGGACCGGTAAAATCAACATCCGGCTTGTGGCAACTTGCACAATTGGCTTTAAAAAGCGCCTCTCCCTGTGCAAAAGCTTGATTATCAGTAATAAAAACTATAAGAACAAGGCTAGTAATAAACCTAATTATCAATTTTCTATAGCGAGTCATACAGTAAACCGGGCTTTTTTTTGGAAATAAATCCTAATCCCGGCAAAAATAAGACAGGATACTGACAAACTATCAACATTTGTTAAATTTATTTTAACGTTATTGATAAGAAACGTATGGAGATACAAACATTAATTTATATGACTCTGAATTTTTGTGCGGGCGATTATTTTCGAAATTTTACATCACTTTTGCCGCATGTTTGAAAAACTTCAAAACAAATGGAAAGTAAGCGCAGGCAGGTTGCTGCTTATACTTATCACATTTGCTGTGGGTGGAAGTCTATGCGGAATTGCGGGCAGAAAGATAATGGGCCTGACGGGAATGGAAAAAGGGGTGTTATGGTTTGTTGTGTATATAATAGTAGTAACAGTGATTTGGCCGCTGTGTGTAATTCTGGTAAGCATCCCTCTGGGACAGTTTGTCTTTTTTAAGAGTTACATCAGGAAATTATTAGGGAGAATGGGGGGGAGAAAGTATGCAGAAGATAAAAATATTGTTCAGAATACCGGCAGTAAACTGAATATTGCCATTTTTGCCAGTGGGGCAGGAACTAATGCAGAAAAGATCATTCAAAGTTTGCCCTCTTTGGTGCGAAGGGGTATTGATGCAACCGGTAAAGCAGCGACGATTGCTCTTGTGCTAACAGATAATCCAAATGCTGGTGTACTTAATATCGCCTCCCGCAACAGTGTGCCCTCAGAGATCCTTCACCTGAAAAAACAAAGTGCAGATCAACAGTCTGAGGCATATTTATCTGTTCTGAATAAATACAGCATTGATTATATTGTATTGGCAGGGTATCTTAAGAAAATTCCTGCTGCTGTCATTAATGCTTATCCGCAAAGGGTCGTAAATATTCACCCGGCATTGCTTCCTGCATACGGTGGTGCAGGTATGTACGGAATGCGGGTACATGAAGCTGTGATCAGTAACTGTGAAAAAGAGAGCGGGATCACTATTCATTATGTGGATGAAATTTATGATAACGGGGAGATCATCTTTCAGGCGAAATGCAATATTGACGAAAATGAAACGCCTGATACTCTTGCTGAAAAAATTCATATATTGGAACACCGGCACTACGCAGAGATGATTGCGGATATCTTGCAATCGCAAAATCCCCGTTAAAAAATTCTAGTTCTGATGTATTGAAGGGTTTGCCGCGTAATATTACTCTCCAAAACAATCGCTTGCGCATTTTATTTACATTCTTTTTTTATTTTTCAATAACGGCTTCAGAGGCCCAGCTGAAAATCAGCGGAACGGTCCTGGACAAGAGTAAAATAAATTATGTGGAAGGTGTGCGGGTTATTTCTACGGAAGGGTTAATGGCCTTTACTGATTCTCTTGGTCGCTACAGCATATTAACGGGAATGAACGATTCCCTCTTTTTTATTTACAACAATAAGCCAACGCAGAAATTTGCGGTGAACAAGATTGATAACCCTGCGCAGTTTGATATTTCCTTATTGATCCCTGTAAAAAGTAAATACACTGTCCTTAAAGAAGTGATCGTTTATTCAAAAACTTACAAACAGGATTCAGCAGAGAACAGAGACACGTATTCAGAAATTTTTGCGTACCGCAAGCCACGGGTAGAAACATCTATAACACCCGGCGGCGGCGTGGGTATGGATGTAAATGAACTGATAAACATGTTTCGTTTTCGGCGAAATAAAAGATTAAAAGCTTTTCAGGAAAGATTGGAGGCAGATGAAAAAGAAAGGTTTATTGACAACAGATTTAATAAAGTTTTTGTGCGGCGCATCACACAGCTGAACGGTGCACAATTGGATTCTTTCCGGTTGTGGTACCGGCCTTCTTATGAATTTGCAAGTGAAGCAAGTGAAATTGATTTCAATCAGTCAATGTTGAATTCATTGTATCATTACAGGAAAGTAACCGGTACGAAGGCAAAGAAGGAAGAATTATAATTCCTCGGCCAACTATATCAGGCTAATAATTTATCAGTTTTTCAATCATTTCCCCCAATCGGCTGTAAGCCATAAAATTCTTCTCCAGCTCTATGCTGAAGGGGATAGGGGTATCCATACTTGCACACCGCATTACCGGCGCATCAAGTTTATCAAAACAATGCTCCCCGATCCATGCAGCTATCTCCCCGCCGATTCCGCCGGTAAGACTGTCTTCATGGAGAATCAATACTTTACCGGTCTTTTCCGATGCGATTTTTATGGCATCATAATCAAGCGGCAATAACGTTCGGAGATCTAAAATTTCAATACTGAGATCTTTATTCTTCTCTGCATATTCCATGGCCCAATGCACACCCGCGCCATAGGTAATGATGCTTATGTCTTCTCCTGCCTGTACATGCCTGGCTTTGCCAATTTCTGTTTCATAATATTCATCAGACACCGGCCCGCTGATACTTCTGTAAAGGGCTTTGTGTTCAAAAAACATAACCGGGTTAGGATCGTTGATCGCAGCAATGATCAGGCCTTTCGCATCTTCCGGTGTACTGGGGTAAACTACTTTAAGCCCGGGAGTGTGAGCAAACCATGCTTCATTGCTCTGGCTGTGAAAGGGCCCTGCGCCCACGCCGCCGCCTGTAGGCATGCGTATCACCACATCGGCATTTTGCCCCCAGCGGTAATGAATTTTTGCCAGGTTATTAATGATCTGGTTAAAACCAACCGTTGCAAAATCTGCAAACTGCATTTCCATTACTGATTTATATCCTTCAAGGCTTAGGCCTAATGCGCTGCCCACAATGGCGCTCTCACACAAAGGCGTATTGCGCACACGTGACTTGCCGAATTCCTGTACAAAACCTTCCGTTACTTTAAATGCACCGCCATACTCCGCAATATCCTGCCCCATCAAAATTAGGTTGGGGTGTTTTTGCATGGACTGTTTTAAACCGTCAGATAATGCACCGATGAACTTTTTTTCTGTAACCGTTTCTTGTTCCTTGTTTCTCGTTTGGTCGTTTCTAGTTGGGAACCTGCTATGGTTTGTCTTTTGTCCTTGGTCATTGGTCGGCCGTCTTTCATCGGTGGTCGATGGTCGGTCGTCGGTCGTCCTTTCAGCATACACATCATTAATTTCTTCCGCCGTGTTTGCAACGATCTTACTTGCTTTATGCGCTTCTGCAAGTTCTGTTTCTATGTAAGCTTTTGTTTCCGCTTTTATTTTATCTGTTTCCGCTTCGCTGATGATATTTTCGCTATGCAACCACGCTTCGTAATTCCTTACGGGATCTTTCTTTTCCCATTCTTCAAAAAGTTCCGGCGGTACATATTTTACCCCACTGGCTTCTTCATGGCCACGCATGCGAAACGTCATACATTCTACTAAATAAGGTTTTTGGTTTTTAATACAATAATCCCTTACACCTTTTATAGTATCATAAACTTCTAAGATATTATTCCCATCTATGCGCACCCCTTCCATCCCATAACCCTTTGCTTTATCTACAAGGCTTTCGCACCGATATTGTTCATTCACCGGTGTGCTGAGGCCATAGCCGTTATTTTCAATGATAAATATTACGGGCAGGTCCCACACTGCGGCAGTATTAAGCGCTTCATGAAAATCTCCTTCACTTGTGCCTCCATCGCCGGAGAAAGCAAGCGAAACTTTTTGTTCATTATTTAATTTATATGCAAGAGCCACACCGTCTGCAATGGCAAGCTGCGGGCCGAGGTGAGAGATCATCCCGCAGACAAAATGTTCCTTACTGCCAAAATGAAAGCTTCGCTCCCGCCCTTTGCTGTAACCTTCTTTATTGCCCTGCCATTGCATGAATAATTTGCTAAGGGGCATTTTGCGGCCTGTAAAAACACCAAGGTTACGGTGTAGAGGCATTATCCATTCATCCTGCTGCATAGCTGCTGTGGCACCTACAGAAATTGCTTCCTGACCAATGCCGCTGAACCATTTGGATATCTTTCCCTGCCGAAGGAGGACAAGCATTTTTTCTTCTATCATGCGCGGCAGCAGAATAGATTTATATAGATCTGTATGTTGGTCTTTAGATATACCTCGGCCTGAAAAATTCATGGTGCGAAGATAGTAACGGGGAGGTTTTTATAAAAGGAGGAATGTGTTTTTAAATTCTTATTTTATTAGCTCCGGATAAAACAACCCCGATATTTCATCTTTATCTTCACACTATGATCAAAATACAACGATATTTTCATTTGGCACTTTTTATACTGGTTATAAATGTTTTCACATTACCTCTCTCCGCCCAACCCTTAAAAAAATCAAAGCTCAATGAAAAATACGTCTGCACCCTCTGCGGACAGGAGTGATGAATCATTATATGATCACGCGGGCAAATGCAACGTGTGCAAAATGCCATTAATAAAAAAATCTGAGGTTCGTTTTAACACTATAGACCCTGCAAACCTCTGCAATTACATAGCGGAACATCCGGAAGCAGTGCTGTTGGATGTACGCACACAAGATGAATTTGAAGGAAAAGTAAAGGATAATTACGGTAAACTTAAAAATGCAATGAATATTCCCATTCAGCAGTTGGAAAAAAAGATAAAAACTTTAAATCGCCTCAAAAATAAAGAGATCATTGTTTTTTGCTCGCATAGCCACCGCAGCCCGCAGGCTGCTTATATCCTCAATAAAAACGGTTTTAATAAAGTAACCAATTTAGCCGGCGGCATGAGTCAAATGAAGGGTAAGAGATGTGTGAAATAATTTACTCCTGTTTTTTTTCAGGCTGAAAATCCGGGTAGCCCATCATCCAATAAATAAAGCTGAGGTTATCTGCTGCACTTTTAATAATATCTGCATTTGTTTGCTGCATGCCATGACCACTGTCAAAATTAAGATTGAGCAAAACGGGCAGGCCTGACGAAGTAGCTTCTTTAAACCTAGCGTACGTTTTTAAAGAATTGTGCACCGGTACGCGGTTGTCATTTACCCCGTGTGTAAACATGATGGCAGGATAAGGTGTGCCGTCTTTTATATGGTGGTAGGTACTCATAGCAAGCAGATTTTCAAAACCTTCCTTCGTTTTTGTGCTGCCAAATTCAGTTGTATTGCCGGCACCATTAGGTGACCGTTCAAAACCTACCATATCCAGGGCGCCGACACCAATTATGGCAGAACGGAAAAGATCCGGGCGCTCCGTAATGCTTCTGCCTGCCGTAATTCCTCCTGCGCTGCCGCCGGATACTGATAATTTCCCGGGCATTGTATATTTATTGGCTATCAGGTATTCTCCGCAGGCTATTACATCTTTCCATGTATTATGCTTGGTTGCCATGCGCCCTGCCCGGTGCCAGTCCTCGCCATATATGCCGCCTCCCCTAACATGGGCTACAGCTCTAACATAACCCCTGTCAAAACGAACCATATCTTCCGGCCAGAAATAAGGATTGTCCTGATGGCCATATGCGCCATATGCAGTCAGCCCCGTATATCCATATACAGAAGGTTTTACCCCTTTTTTATAAATAAGGGTCATAGGAACCAATACCCCATCGTGGCTTTTTACCTTCACTTCCTTCACCTCAAGGCCCTCACTGCCAATGCTAGGATTTTTCTGAATGGCTGAAATTTCTGACATGCCCTTCAATGCATTATATCGGTATGTTTGTGCAGTACGTGTCCACGAAGTAATTGTATAAATAAAATCACGCTCTTTCGGAGATGCATAATTGACCCTGACCGTACCGGAAAGCGGCAGTGTTATATCTTCCTTTTTCATTGAACCGAAAGGATAAGAGATGAGCTTTCCGCCTTCATCAGTAAGCGCAGTTACCAGAAGCATATCTTTAGTTGCATGCATATCCTCCATCACAAAATGCTGCTGAGGTATTACAACTGCTGCATTTTTTAATGACGGTTGTGAAAGGGTTGTGCTGATGATC
>JBGTJG010000441.1:0-10038 GCA_041745235.1 Ferruginibacter sp.
CAAATTTTCCTGAGGGTAATGTACAGGTAGAATGGAAAGCTCATAATAAATTGGAATGGTATCCTTGGGAAAAATTTTACGGTATATTTAATGATCAAATGGCAGGGCCGGGTTATGATAATGCTTTACAAGGATTAAAAAAATACTCTGAATCACATTAGAAAGGAAAACTAATTTTTCCCATACTGATTGCAGGTATACCTTCTGATAAATTTTTAAAAGCATCTCCGTTTCCTGCAACACATTCATTTGCCAAAAGTGCAAACAATACAGCTTCCTTTGCATCCGGATGGGTTCCTTTACTTTCTGTCGGGCAAAATGAAAATTCCGAGAGTTGTTCTTTCAAATGATCCATCAATAGCGGATTGTGAATGCCGCCGCCGCTGATGTAAAGTTTGGTATCAGGTTTAGCCTTCACGGATTTCAATGCTTCGCAAATGGTATCGACTGTAAATTTATTGAGCGTAGCCATTATATCTTCTGTGCTCACATTATCCAACGAAGATTGCTTTAGTGCTTCCTGCAAATAATTTAAACTGAACAATTCAGGACCTGTAGATTTTGGAAGAGGCTGAAAAAAGAACCGATGATTTTTAAGAGAAGCTAATAAGGTTGCACTCACTTTTCCGGAGTAAGCAACTACCGCATTATGGTCATAATTTTTACCGGGAAATTGCTCGTGCATCCATTGATTCATCAATGTATTGCCCGGGCCTGCATCAGAGCAAATAATTTTTCCGGAAAGCCCTGCAGGTAAATAAGTAAAATTAGATATACCGCCAATATTGAGGAGCAGAACATCATTATCATCCTCCGCATAAAGTAAAATATCACCGTATACTGCCAGGGGGGCACCTTCCCCGCCACCTGCAATATTCTTTTGACGGAAATCGCTTATGGTTATTATCCCGGTATTTACAGATAAAATATCGCCGTCGCCGATCTGTAGTGTTGCATTTCCCGTTTCTGTTTTCTGATGGCTATGAAGAGGGGCATGGTAAACGGTTTGGCCATGGCTGGCGATGAGATCAATTTCCTTGCTGTTTAATCCCCATTTTTTTAGCAGGTCGTTTATAATTTTTGCATGATGAATGGCAATTGATTTGTGCAGCAAAGTGAGTTCCTGAAAAGAAACCATATCCCGAAAGCAAATCCTCTTCAACTGATCCCTGAAAGCAATATCATACTCAACAGTTTCAAAATGGCTGACATTGATCTCCGTTTCCGTTCCCGTGCCCGTCACCTTGCATACAGCTACATCCAGCCCATCGAGCGAAGTGCCGCTCATCAGCCCGAGGATGAGCTTCTCTTCCTTTGAGGCTATCAGAGAAAGATTTTGCATGTTTTGATTCATATTTCCTTAATAAACTTCAGGTTACGCTTTATCCCTGAAAATTTAGTTCTTTTTAAAGGAGAATCTTTAAAAACTATTTTGAATTTCTCCTCTGTCAATGATTCCCAGTCATCAAAACTGTAATTTAAAATCTCCGGTGTTTCAGAAAAGAAATTTTCTGTGTGCGGTTTTGCAAAGCTGTTCCAAGGGCAAACATCCTGGCACACATCACAACCAAAAAGCCAATTGTCAAATTTGCCCTTCATGCCCTCAGGGATAAATGCATCCTTTAGCTCTATGGTAAAGTAGGAAATGCATTTGCTGCCATCCACGATCTTATCTTCTAAAATAGCTTCTGTTGGGCAACTGTCTATGCATCGTGTACATGTACCGCAATAATCTTTCACACCCGCTGCATCTTCATGCAAGGCTAAATCAGTAATTAAAGAAGCAATAAAGAAGAATGATCCCTGCTTTCTGTTCAGCAGGTTACCGTTTTTGCCCACCCAGCCCAAGCCGCTTTTTTGCGCCCAGCTGCGCTCTAATACAGGCGCACTATCCACAAACCCGCGGCCGTTTATCTCGCCGATCTTTTCCCGTAGCAGAAATAAAAATTGATTGAGTTTATCCCTGATCACTTCATGGTAATCCTTACCGTATGCATATTTCGCAACCTTGGGAGCATCTTCACTTTGATAGGTTTTCGGATAATAATTAATAAGCAAAGTTATAACTGATCTTGCTCCCGGGACAAGTTTGGTAGGATCAATTCGCAGATCGAAATGCCGAGCCATATAATCCATTTTGCCATGCATTCCTTTATTGAGCCACGTTTCCAGCCTTATTGCATCATCTTCAAGAAAGCGGGCTTTTGCAATACCGCAGAAATCAAAACCCAGCAGCGCTGCGGTCTCTTTTACAATTTTAGTATGGGATGTGATGCTCAATGGTAGGATAAATATCTCCGAACCTAGAATTTAATATCGTAACCGATTGTTCCTATCAGTTCAAAGAATCCGAAGCCGTGTCGGGCACGATTTCCCTTCAGGCCGTTTGTGTTTGCCAGGGCATCGATATAGCGTACATAACCTGACTTACCCGTTCCCTCAAAAAATAATTTTTTTGAGAAATAATATCTTGCACCCGCTTCAGCACTGATGTTATAGCCTGCTATGTGAAAATTATTATTTAACCTGTCGCCACGATATGTAAAATCTGTACGGGGAATATTTATACCTGCACCGGCTTTCCAAATGAAATTGATCAGTGGCCGTGTTTTGTTCTTATTCATCCTCAAAACATTTTGCTGCACATAATTAAAATGAAGCAGATTGCCACCGTCAGTGTGTTCAAAGTGGAGAAAACTTTGCGGATCTAAAACGCTGTCACCGCTTACCGGCACACCGTTTATCATTCCTGTCACACGGACCTTTTGGCCGTCTGTTACAACATATTTAATGTGGTCAAAATTGATCTCTACTGCTCTTGTCTTATTTTTATTCAGATAAAAGCCGATGCGATAGTTGTATTGCGGAATAGAAATATCTGCGGGATTTTTATAGATATCTGCAAGGTTTGGCCTGTCATGCGCAAGGGCTTTGTGCAGCTTAAATACATCGCCATTGCTCAGCTTAAAATTGATATTGCTGCGGGTATACCATTCTGTATTATAACCCCATTGCAGGTACATGCCTTCTATCAGCTTCCCTTTTTGCCCAAAGGATAATAAGGCTTGAGTGATTATAATTAAAATGAACAGTAATTTTTTCATGCACCTGATTAGTTGCAAAAGTACTGTAAACTGCTGTTTACAGTATTATATCATTGACAAAGAAAGATTCTGAATTTAAGCAGGCCCTTATTTTCTGCGGTTCACATAAAATATCCGTGAAAGATTAAAGCCAAATCGAATGTCACCCTTAAAGAAATCATCACTTGTTTCTGTGAGATAAGCTCTTTCACTTAATCCGGAAGAATTGGAGAAGTGAAGTTGAAATACGTGGCCGCCTGTTTCTATATCTATCCCCAGTGAAAGTGGATTTTTTGCTCCCGGTGCTATTCCTTTCAGGGTATTGTGATAATCTGCAGTAAGAGCAATTGTTCTCGAAACTTTATACCGTGCCCCGCCGCCTAATGCAAATGTGGCATTGTCTTCATTTACATATACCCGGTTCCTGATAAGAAGTATAGGACTGAATTGAAAAGAAAATTTATCGCTGAATTTTCTTGCAGCTATCATTTGAAAATATGCAGAGCTTCGTTGTACAAACGTGGGGTCAGGCGTATAAATATCGGTTGAAACACCTGTTCTTAGCAAAGCCCCCGATGCAAGCAATAGACTTATTGGTTTCTCGTTTTCACCTTTAGTTTGTTGCATGAACCTTACTTTTAAAAATGCATCCAGTTCTTTACCTAAAGTGCTTCTGCCAATGCCCACCATCACATCACGGGAAACGCCAAAATCAAATGCCATCCGAAATGCTGCTTGGTCCAGCCCGAAAAATTGTTTTACACCCTGGTTCACTTTTCCGAATCGATGCAGGAGCCTGAAATCCATTGTGCCAGGAGCCAGCATTTCTGAAGAGTGCGCATTAATTATTCTTGTGGATTTAAACGCGGTTACTCTTTGGCTTCCGGGTTGTTTTTTTTCTGTTTCGGTATTAGTTTGGGCGGATACTGCAGCAAACCCCGGGCATACAGCTATAATAAGTAAGATCTTTTTCATGTGTTCATTTCTATTGTTTGTTAATTGCCACATGGAATTCGCCAAATGACCATCACGGTTGGTATCTGAATCCGTTATGGCTCATTTCATGTCAGTTAATCGGCATTTGAAATTAAAAGAAAATTGAGCGGGCAATGATCATGCAATTAGTTATTAAACCCACCGCCGGTGTTTATCCAATCCTGAAGAATGGCTTTATTAGATGCGGATAGCGGTCCGGCAGGTGGCATAGTACCTAGAACAACAGCTCTGTCATGTATTCTGGTGTTGGCTAATACAATGTTGCAATCAACATCAAAATTTCTGCCACCCTGGTTACCGCCGTTTGTATGACAGGAAGGCCCTGAACAGTTGGCCTGTATCACCGCTTTCGCAGCCATAAATTTAGGGCCGGGTGTTGTATTCGTCGTTATATTAGCGGTTGCTGAAACTTCACAGCCATTAACATCTTTTACAGTTACGGTATTACTGCCCGCCGCCAGACCGGAAAAAATATTTGATGCCTGAAACGCTCCTGAATTGAGTTTATAGGTAAAGCCGGTACTGCCTGAGGTGCTGATCGTTATGGAACCGTTTACCCCTCCGCAATTATTTGCAGGTGCCACAACAGTGCTAATAGTAAAAGGTGCCGTGCCTGTGGATCCTACTGTTGCAGTTACCGATCTTTCACAACCTTCTGCATCTTTTGCAAATACAGTGTAAGTAGCTGCACCAAGATTATTGAAGGTCGGAGATGCCTGGTAGGTACCTGCAGAATTAAGTTTGTAAGTAAAGCCGGTGCTTCCCGTTGCCGAAGCCACGATAGATCCTGTAGAACCGCATGCCGAGGAATTGGTGATGGTATTTGTGATAACTATATTTTTCGCGGGACACGGATCAACAGGTGCCGCAGGAGGGGGAGTACTTTTGCTGCACGCTGCCGCGTAAATGATAATTGCAACGGCCAGAATAATAGTAAAATAAGTAGATTTTAATTTCATAAAAATTAGTTTAATTTATATACGATGTAAACTAACGAAAATTTTTTATGTGGATAAGTTTAATGTTGGAACTTATATATCAGCATGATAAGATTTCCGAGACCCTTTCGGAACTGATAAAATAGCATGAAAGAACCGTCCGGCCTGCAAATGCGGCACAGATTGTATGATCTGTATGACATAAGTTCGGTTATTTAATTTGGATATTCTTTTGCGAAAGAAAGTTAGTGTTATAAAACGCATTTATTTATGAATCAAAATAACTTAACGGTAAAGGCTTCTGAGGCACTGCAGCAGGCTCAGCAAGTTGCTTTTAATAATAAGAATCCCAACATAGAAACGGAGCATATCTTAAAAGCGCTGATTGATACAGAAGACTCCCCGGTAGATTATTTACTGAGAAAAAATAATGTAACTCTCAATTTGGTAAATAATAAGCTGGAGGAACTTATAAAAAAATTACCGGCTACTTCCGGTGAACCCGCCCAGGCATTGGGCCGGGATGCAAATAATATGCTACTGAGGGCAAACTCTGTATTAAAGACCTTTGGCGATAATTTCATTACACCTGAGCATTTGCTTCTGGCTTTACTCAACGGAAGCGATGCAGCTGCTAAATTATTAAAGGATGCAGGCCTTACAGAAAAAGGACTGGTAGCATCCATAAAAGATCTGCGAAAAGGTGAAAAAGTAAATTCTCAGACAGATGAAACGCAATTTAATGCGCTTAATAAATACGCTAAGAACCTGAACGAAATGGCACGTGCAGGTAAACTTGATCCCGTCATAGGGCGTGATGAAGAGATCCGCCGAACACTCCATATCCTCAGCAGGCGAACAAAGAATAATCCGATACTGGTCGGAGAACCCGGTGTAGGCAAAACAGCAATAGCAGAAGGTCTTGCCATGCGAATAGTGAATGGTGATGTACCGGAAAATCTTCGTTCTAAAGTGATCTTTGCTTTAGACATGGGGCAGCTTATCGCCGGTGCTAAATATAAGGGTGAATTTGAAGAAAGATTAAAATCCGTTATCAAAGAAGTAACATCAGCCGATGGTGAGATCATTCTGTTTATTGATGAAATACATACACTTGTAGGTGCCGGCGGGGGAGATGGTGCTATGGATGCTGCAAACATTCTGAAACCTGCATTGGCTCGGGGTGAATTGCGGGCAGTAGGCGCTACTACATTATCTGAGTATCAAAAGTTTTTTGAGAAAGACAAGGCGCTGGAGAGGCGTTTTCAGAAAGTTTTAATCGACGAGCCGACTGTTGAAGATGCGATTTCAATTCTACGGGGATTAAAGGACCGTTATGAAACTTATCATCATGTGCGCATAAAGGATGAGGCCATCATTGCCGCTGTAGAGCTTTCCAACAGGTATATTACTGATCGTTTTTTGCCGGACAAGGCTATAGACCTTATGGATGAAAGTGCAGCAAAACTTCGGATAGAAATGAATTCCATGCCCGAAGAACTGGATAAACTCGAGAGAGAGATTCGCAGGCTGGAAATAGAACGGGAAGCGATTAAAAGAGAAAAGGATGAAGAAAAGCTGAAAGCGCTTAATACAGAAATCGCAAACTTATCAGTGGACAGGGATACGTATAAATCTAAATGGAAAGAAGAAAAAGATCTCGTTGATAAAATACAAAACGGAAAAGCTGACATTGAAGAGCTGCGCTTACAGGCAGAACAGGCGGAGCGTAACGGTGATTACGGTAAGGTGGCAGAAATACGTTACGGAAAAATAAAAGAGCAGGAAGAGTTGATCATTATGCTTACCGGCAGCCTTTCTTCACTATCAGAAAAAAGATTGTTGAAAGAAGAAGTAGATGCCGAAGATATTGCAGACAGCGTTTCTAAAGCTACGGGTATACCAATAAGGAAGATGCTCCAAAGTGAGCGGGAAAAACTTTTAATTCTCGAGGATGAATTGCATAAAAGAATTGTAGGGCAGGAGGAAGCGATAGAAGCGGTTTCTGATGCCATTCGCCGCAGCCGTGCGGGCCTGCAGGATGCCCGTAAGCCCATCGGATCTTTTATCTTTTTAGGTACTACCGGTGTGGGTAAAACTGAGCTTGCAAAAGCTTTAGCTGAATATCTTTTCGATGATGACAGCATGATGACCCGTATCGATATGAGCGAATACCAGGAAAAACACTCTGTGAGCAGATTAGTGGGAGCTCCTCCCGGTTATATCGGCTATGAAGAAGGCGGCCAACTTACAGAGGCTGTAAGAAGGAAACCCTATTCTGTAGTATTGCTGGATGAGATAGAAAAAGCTCACCCTGATGTGTACAATATTTTATTGCAGGTGCTGGATGATGGCAGGCTAACAGATAACAAAGGCCGTGTGGTAAACTTTAAGAACACGATAATTATCATGACGAGCAACATGGGTAGCGCAGTAATTCAGGAAAACTTTGAAACAGTTACTGATAAAAATAAAGATGAGGTTGTAGAAAGAACTAAAGATGAAGTAATGCTCTTACTCCGACAAACCATAAGGCCGGAGTTTTTAAACCGTATTGATGAAGTGATCATGTTTCAGCCGCTCATGAAAAATGAAATTAAAGGGATCATTAGCATTCAGCTGAATGAATTGAAAAAGTTAGTGGCAAAAAACGGCATCGACCTTCAGTTCAGTGACTATGCCCTTGATTTTCTTTCCGAGAACGGTTATGATCCGCAATTTGGTGCAAGGCCGTTAAAAAGACTGATCCAGAAAGAGATCATAAATCGGTTAAGTAAGCGAATTCTTGCAGGAGATATAGACAGGACATTCCCGGTCCTTGCAGATGTATTTGACGGAACCGTTGTTTTTCGAAATGAAAAACCGAAAGATTAGGAAAGCGCAATTTGTTGGTGTACAGATAATTACCGGGTTTAAATGTTAAATAGTGTTAACTAATTCGACATATATGACAAAAATGGCGTAACTTTGCGGAAATTCAGGCCAAATTAATATCGATTTATCACTGTAAATCCGTATAAGCCTTTTCAAACGTCGCCCTCTGCGGCATAAAATTTTTAATAATGGCATTTAAGAAAGAAGTGGTGGAAATAATAGAACCAAGGGATATTTTCGTTGGTAACGTGAAAGCTGAGATTACATTAGAAGAGTTCGGAGAATATGAAAGTGAAGTGTGTGCTAAAGCAAATGAAATTGTAAAAAAATTATTGATTGAATATGATGGCGTGATTCGTTTTAACTTCAGGCACTTTCCGCTTACTAATATACATCAACGCAGTCTTAAAGCAGGTGAGGCGGCGGTAGCGACCGGGCAGGACGGTAAATTTTGGGAAATGCACAATATTCTTTTTGCTAACAGAAAAAACCTCGGTACTACAAGTCTTAAATTATACAGTAAAGAAGCAGGTGTGGTAAACAAGCGTTTCCTTGATGATCTGGTAAATGCTACTTATGGCTGGCAGGTACAGGGTGATCTCAGAGAAGGATTGGATCGCGGTGTGAAAGAAGTTCCTACTTTCTTTGTAAACGGCGAGCGGATCATGAAGAATACTTATGAAGATATAAAGAAAGGTATTGAAGATGCTATTAAAAACCTGAAGAAGAAAGGTGCTAAGCCTCATACACGTGCATATGTAAGGCCCATTTCCAAGCCAATGGAAAAGCCTGCAAGGCGTTCATCTAAGCCTGCAGTAAAACCGGAAGAGAAGGTGGCAGTAAAAACTCCTGCTAAACAGGTTGCAAAGGTTGCCCCTAAGGCACCTGCAAAAGCAGTAACAAAAACTAAATTGAAAGCTCCTGCGAAAGCAGTTGCTAAACAAAGAGCCTGATAAAAATCAAAGCCACCTACGGGTGGTTTTTTTATGTCTTTTAATTAAACGGTTTATGGCCACCTTCACGGCAGTTTTAGAAAAATTTGGCGATAAAGGAGAAAAGACCGGTTGGACTTACATAAATGTACCTGCAAAGGTGGCTTCTGTGTTGAAACCGGGTAATAAGAAAACTTTCAGGGTAAAAGGTTTGATTGATTCACATCAAATTTCCGCGATTGCAATTGTGCCGATGGGTAACGGAAACTTTATCCTGCCCGTAAATGCAGGAATGAGAAAGGCAATAAAGAAAATTCACGGCGCATCAGTTAAAGTCGCACTTGAGACTGATACTACTCCAATAAAAATATCAGAAGAATTGATTGAATGCCTACAGGACGATCCTGATGCTGAAAAATATTTTATCGGCTTACCTCCCTCACACCGTAACTGGTATTCCAATTGGGTACGGGAAGCTAAAACTGATCTGACAAGGTCTAAAAGAATTGCAGCAGTTGTAAAGGCATGTTCCCTGCAGCTAAATTTCGGTGAAATGATACAGCATTACAGGGATGAGAAAAAGCTTATTCAGTAACTTCAACCATATACTGAAGTAATTCCTTGCCGTCTGCTGTGATCCTCATCGGGAAGGATCCGTCTTTTTTGAAAAGATAGCTGAAAGTTATCAAACCCCCGCTGTTTTCAAAATTCATAGCCTCTGGCTTAAGCGGTTTCTTTTCATCACCCATAACCAACGAAATATTTTTTATTTCTACGCCGTTACTCATCGGTAAGGAAAAGGAGATTGCCTTCTTAAGAGTAGCTTTTATGAGCCCGGTTGCAGGTGCCGGTTTTCCCATGCCAAGCGCAAAAGCACTGCTGCCTATAACAGGTAGTGCATAATAATCTTTTTTGCTTTTCGGCCCGCCGCCCAATTGCCACGCACTGTTATCAGGGAAATAGGTAAGGTTGAACAGTGATCTGTCTGCAAAGAAATATTCACTTGTGAATTGTTTAGTAAAACCGTTGAGTTTTTTATCAAGAAATCCGCTTGCCCGTGCTGCATCTATATAGAACCAAGTCTCCGGACTCTGACCAAGTTGAATAACGTTCCAGGAATAATTGATCTCATCTGCAGGTTCATTTATTTCATTAGAAAAATTCTTCACAAAACCATCCACACTAAGGCAACGAATATTAGCAGCACTGCTCATT
>JBGTJG010000442.1:0-5871 GCA_041745235.1 Ferruginibacter sp.
GAAATAAATCCGCGTGTAAGCCGCAGCTCGGCATTAGCAAGTAAAGCCACGGGATACCCTATTGCAAAAATTGCTGCTAAACTTGCTATCGGTTATAATTTGGATGAACTGAAAAATCAAATTACAGGAACTACTTCTGCATATTTTGAACCCGCGTTGGATTATGTGATCGCAAAAATTCCGCGTTGGAATTTTGATAAATTTAAAGGCGCAAATGATACCCTTGGTTTTCAAATGAAAAGTGTGGGCGAAGTAATGGCTATCGGAAGGTGCTTTGCTGAGGCCATTCAAAAAGCCTGCGTGAGCCTGGAGAATGAAGCGGTGGGACTTGGTTACTACGGTAAAAGTGTAATGCACAGTGAAGAACTTATAGAGTACATAAAGATTCCGAAATGGGACCGCATTTTTCGGATAAAGGATGCGCTGATGGCAGGTGTGAGTGTGAAGCGTATTTGTGAAAGTACGTTGATAGACCGCTGGTTCATTTACCAAATTCAAAAAATATGCGACTGCGAAAAAGAGATCGCAAAATTCCAATCCGACTCATTACCGGAAACATTACTGAGGGAAGCAAAGGTTTTAGGTTTTTCAGATGACCAGATCGTGCGCATTATGCGTGATGGCGACGCAGATACATTGTATGAACGCAGAAAAGAACTCGGTATTACAAGGGTGTTTAAAATGGTTGATACCTGCAGTGCAGAGTTTGAAGCAAAAACGCCATATTTTTATTCCACGTTTGAAACTCCTGAAGAGGGATTGAACAGATCTCAGAATTCCGCTGTTTTAATCGCTAATGAATCAATTGTTTCTGATAAAAAGAAAATAATCGTTTTGGGCAGCGGCCCTAACAGGATAGGTCAGGGGATTGAATTTGATTATTGCTGCGTGCATGGCTTGCTTGCCATAAAAGAAGCAGGTTATGAAGCTATAATGGTAAATTGTAACCCTGAAACTGTTTCTACAGATTTCGACATAGCAGACAAACTTTATTTTGAACCTGTTTTCTGGGAACATATTTGGGAGATAATTGAACATGAAAAACCGGAAGGCGTAATTGTGCAGCTCGGTGGACAGACCGCATTAAAACTTGCAAAAAAACTTACCGAGAAAGGTGTAAAAATAATCGGCACTTCTTTTAATAGCATGGATATTGCTGAGGACCGCGGCCGCTTCAGTGATATGCTGAAGGAACTGGAAATTCCTTATCCTAATTACGGTACTGCACACAATACAGATGAAGCAATAGAAGTAGCGAAAAAGGTTGGGTACCCTGTTCTTGTGCGCCCAAGCTATGTACTCGGTGGACAAAGAATGCGAATCGTTTTAAATGATGATGAACTCGAAAGCGGTGTGTTGAGTTTGCTGAAGCATTTGCCGGGCAATACAATTCTCATTGATCATTTCCTGGATCGCTGCCAGGAAGCAGAGATTGATGCCATTTTTGACGGAGAAGATTTTCATGTGATGGGGCTGATGGAACATATTGAGCCCGCAGGAATTCATAGTGGCGACAGTAATGCAGTGCTGCCCCAGTTTAATCTTACACCTCTTGTAGTGCAAAGCATGGAAGAGTATGCTGAGAAAATTGCCAGAGCGCTTAATATCAAAGGCCTGATCAATATACAGTTTGCAATCAAAGACGGGAATGTATTTGTAATAGAAGCAAATCCCCGCGCCAGTCGCACTACGCCGTTCATTGCCAAAGCCTACAACATTCCCTATCTGAATATTGCTACTAAAATTATGCTCGGCGTAGCAAAATTGAAAGATTTCACTTTTGAGAAAAATCTGAAAGGTTTTGCCATTAAAGAACCGGTATTTTCTTTCAATAAATTTCCCGGTGTAAATAAAGAGCTTGGGCCGGAGATGAAAAGTACCGGAGAAGCGATACGGTTTATTAAAGACCTGCGTGATCCTTATTTTAGGCAATTGTATAAAGAGAGGAGTATGCACCTAAGTAAATAAAATTCAACCCCCTCAGCGGTTTTAACCCTGACGGCGGTTGGTTACCAATGGAAATTCCGCACCGTTACTTCCTGCTCAACAAACCATACAACATGGTTTCCCAATTTGTCAGCAGCCATGATGTGCCGTTGTTAGGCGATCTGGATTTCGATTTTCCGGAAGGCACACATGCTATCGGACGACTGGATAAAACCTCAGAGGGCTTGCTTATTCTCACTACCGACAAAAGCGTTACCCGAAAACTTTTTCTTGCCGCAGAACCGCACAGCCGCAGCTATCTTGTAATGGTGCAGAATGAAATGAAACTCGAAACTCTTCAGCAATTGCGGCAGGGTGTAAGCATTCAGATAAAAAAAGGAGAGTATTATGTTGCTAAACCAAATGCTGTTGAGATCATCACCAAATCGGTCGATCATTACCCGTATGCTACCTGCAGTGCAGACAAATACCCGCATACTTGGTTGCTGATCACCCTTACTGAAGGAAAGTTTCGCCAGGTGCGTAAAATGGTGCTGGCAGTCAGACACCGTTGCCTGCGGCTGATCAGATTAAGCATAAGTAATATTGTGCTTGGACAGATAAAGCCCGGAGAAGTAAGGGAAATAGATGCGGTTGAATTTTACAAAAAGCTGGATGGGTGATATAAAACTTGTTCCGGATAAATTTCCGGATGTGGAGTTGTAATTTACTGCTGAATTGATTGCATGGCATCACCCTACAGCATACCTCTTTGGAAATCGGCACCTTTCGTACGCCTGTTGCTTCCTTTCGTCGCAGGGATTATTTTTTACAGATTTACACACCTTCCCCTTTTTGTAACACTAATATTGATTGCAGTTATTCTTACCGGGCTTACAATTATACCGGTTTTATCGCTTTCACTTCGCTACAGATTAAATAGCCTTCGTGGCCTACTCCTTAATGCATTAATCTTTTGCTTCGCCGGTTTCCTGATGTGGAATAAGGATGTTAGGAATAACAAAAATTGGTTTGGTAACCGGTTTACAGACAGTTCCGCTATTATAGTTAAAATAAATGCGCCTCCTGTAGAAAAGGAGAGGACATTTAAAGCAGAAGGAGTTGTGGTGCAACTTTCGGAACAGGATACACTTCATTCTGCAAAAGGTAAAGTACTTATTTACTTTTCTAAAGATGATACTGCAGGATTACCAAAATATGGTGACAGAATTTTGATATCCGGCGGCCTGCAACCGATTAAGAATTCCGGAAATCCGGGTGCGTTTGATTACAGCAGGTATATGGGATTTCAACAAACATACCATCAGGTATTCCTGAAGAAGGATAACTACATGGTATTACCCGGGCAACAGAAAAACCCGCTTTACAGCCTTATATATTCTGCAAGGGATAATGTAATAAGCATATTGGAGAAATATATAGTAGGTGATAAAAAAGTAACAGGTATAGGAAAAGCGCTGCTCATCGGTTACAAAGAAGATCTGGATAAGGACGTAGTGCAGGCCTACAGCAATACGGGTGTGGTGCACATCATTGCAATTTCCGGTTTGCATTTGGGTTTGATATATGTGGTGCTGGTTTGGATATTTTCCCGCATTCCTTACATACGGCGCTCCCCTGTTGCAAAGGTATTGCTGATACTGGGTTGCCTATGGCTTTTCAGTCTTATTACCGGTGCCTCGGCATCTGTCCTGCGAAGTGCGGTTATGTTTACCTGTATTGTTATCGGTAAGTATTTGTATAAGCAACCTACTATTTACAATTCTCTCGCTGCATCTGCTTTTTTGCTGTTATGTTACGATCCGCTTCTACTGTGGGATGTAGGTTTTCAATTGAGTTACTGTGCAGTGGGTGGAATTGTTTGGTTGCAAAAGCCTATTGTTAATCTCATTTATTTTAAAAACATTTATGCACGAAAACTTTGGGAAATGACTGCACTTACCCTGGCAGCGCAGGTGCTCACTTTCCCTATCTGTATTTATTATTTCCACCAGTTTCCTACCACTTTTCTTTTAACCAATCTTATCTGCGTACCGCTATCTACTGTCATACTTTTTGCTGAAATCGTTCTCATTGTATTATCTGCTGTTCCTTTGCTTGCGGGTATTCTGGGCAAATTCATATATGTCCTTATTTGGTTGATGAATAAAGTTATTGACCTGTTTGATAAAATGCCCCTGTCACTGGTTGACGGCATATACGCCACACCCGCAACTACATTCCTCTTGTATGGCGTGATAATATGCACATCTGTAGCACTGCTGCAGAGAAATAAATTTTACATAAAATCTGCGTTAGGCTTTTTAATCGCTTTTACGGGCGTATGGGCATTCGGCAAAGTCACGTTTGCTCAGCAGAAGAAAATGATCATTTACAATGTAAGCAGGCACACGGCAGTAGACTTCATTTCAGGCAATAATTATTTTTTCTATGGTGATGAAGACTTTGTGGCCAGCGGCACCCTGCAGAATTTTAATCTCAAGCCTGCCCGAGTTGCTTTACAGGCAAAGGAAAGCAGAGATACTTTAACCTCATTGTCCCATTCCGGTTATCTGTGGGAATTCTATAATAAAAAACTGATGGTGATAGACAGCACGGTGAAATTAAAACAGGTGTCACTAAAAGTCTCTGTAGATGTTCTGCTGATCTCAAAAAAGCCAAAAATTAATATAAGCGACATAACGAACGCTGTAAACCCTGCTGTTATTGTAATTGACGGCTCTAACAGCCTGTGGAAAATTGGTGAATGGAAAAAGGAATGTGAAAAGCTACATTTGCGCTGCCATATTACAGGGGAGCAGGGAGCATTCATTCTGGATGCGGATTAAGTTACATACCGTTAATTCAATTTATGCAAAAGCAAATTAAATCTGCACTGATCTCTGTTTTTTACAAAGATGGTTTAGAGCAAATCATTCATTTGCTTAACGACTTGGCCGTTACCATTTACAGTACGGGCGGCACGCAGGAGTTCATAGAAAAACTCGGCGTAAAATGCGTGCCCGTAGAATCACTTACTGCTTATCCTTCCATTCTCGGTGGCAGGGTAAAGACACTTCACCCTAAAGTTTTCGGTGGCATTTTAGGAAAAAGAAACGATGATATTCATATGTCTGAAATGGCGGAGCATGGCATTCCGGAAATTGATCTGGTAATTGTAGATCTTTACCCCTTTGAAGAAACGGTCGCTTCGACCACCGATGAAAAGCAGATCATTGAGAAAATTGATATCGGCGGGCCATCCATGATACGAGCTGCTGCTAAAAATTATGCAGATGTATTGGTTGTTGCTGCCAAAAAAGATTATGCAGCTCTTGAATCTTTATTGACTGATCATAACGGAAAAACTACAGAAGAAGAAAGAAAAGTATTTGCCATTAAGGCATTTGATGTGTGTACCCATTATGATAATGCTATTTCAGCATATTTTAATGGCCTTACAATTGCCACTCCTTTTAACAAAGAGAAAAGAACATTACGGTACGGTGAAAATCCGCACCAGTCGGGTGCATTTTATGGCGATCTGAATGAGATCTTCACGCAGTTGCACGGAAAAGAACTCTCCTATAACAACCTGGTAGATACAGATGCAGCCCTGCAGCTTATGGCAGAATTTAAAGAAAGCAGGGAGAGTGTTTTTGCAATTATAAAGCATACAAATGTTTGCGGCGCAGCAATAAGGGAAACATGCACGCTTGCTTGGAATGCCGCATTGGCGGGCGATCCGGAGAGTGCGTTTGGCGGTGTACTTATTTCTAATTGTACCATTGATGAAGCTACAGCGCATGCCATAAGCGAAATATTCTTTGAAGTACTCATTGCGCCGTCATTCAATGATGATGCACTTCTCATCTTACAGCAAAAGAAGAATAGGATATTACTGCAGGTCAAAAAGTATCCGACTCTAAAATTACAATCAAGGTC
>JBGTJG010000443.1:0-3252 GCA_041745235.1 Ferruginibacter sp.
TAAACACACAAAATTTACTACCAATGGATTTTAATTTCAAAGGTTTACCGCAACTGCTTAAACGTTTTCCGGATGATGCAAGCGCACGACAATTTTTAGAGGCGCAACGGTGGGAAGGCTCGCCCGTTTGCCCGTTCTGCGGAAGCGACAAATGGTATAAATTAGGTGATGATAAAACTTACAAATGCGGCAACCGCAAATGCCATAAAAAATACAGCGTTACAGTAGGCACAATCTTTCACAGTTCGCACATTCATTTAAATATTTGGTTTGCCGCCATGTACCTTATGTCCTCACATAAAAAAGGCATTTCATCACATCAGCTTTCAAGGGATCTTGCAATAACTCAAAAATCTGCATGGCATATGCTCCACCGCATCCGGGAAATGTACAGAGTGAAGGAGCCGATTAAATTAAGCGGAATTGTAGAAGCAGACGAAACATACATGGCCCGTAAATTTCACAGCGAACAGAAACCACCGGATTTTGATTTTACACCCTCATGGCCTAACATAAAAGAGAAGGGTTGTGTATTCGGCATGGTGCAGCGCAAAGGAAAGGTTATTGTAAAAGTATTTGAAAGTAATAAAGGGCAAGATATAAGAGCAGCCATTAAGAACAACGTAGAGAAAGATTCTCACCTTTTTACAGATGGCTCCTACATATACAAACAAGGCTTAGATAAATACAGACAAGACAGCGTTATTCATAGTAAAAGAGAATATGTAAGGGGTGATGTTCATACAAACAATATTGAAAACTTTTGGGGTGTAATGAAGCGGGGCATTTACGGTACATATCATCAAGTAAGCTATAAGCACCTGCAGAGATATTGCGATGAATTTTCTTTCCGTTATAACAGCAGGGATATTAAAGACAATGGCAGGTTTTCATTATCTTTAACCAAGCCGGAAGGACGTTTAAAATACTCCCAACTTATATCCAATGCCAGTAAACCAAAAGAAACCTACCCCGAAGAAAAAAAAGATTAAGAGTTTAATGACTGTTAACGGAAGGGTAAGCAAGCACCATGAAAAAATTAAAGTGCCTGCAACTTTTGAGCAGTTAATAAAAAAATCAATGGGTAAATAATTATCTGCGTGGGTCTTCCTTTGGCTCATAATATTTCTCCATTGCTTCCACAGTATCAATACTCAGTCTTACTTTATACATGCTGTCTTCTGTATAAATTGTATCTATCCCATTTACCGCTGAACGTGGATTGTAAGAATGATCTTTACTATAATGCTGGATAATATAAAACAAAAAGATGCCTCCCAACACCCAATAAAATATGTTGGGGTTAGTCTTCATCGTCAACAGTAAGTTTAGATACCTCCCAGTATTCTTTCCTCTTAATAAATTCAATCAGTCCGTTTGAAATGGGTTTTATAGTGCCTTGCGGATATGATATGTACATTTTATTGGAGCCAATCGTGTTGCCCATCCAATCCAGATTAAAATAAACATTGGCACTAAACTTCACATTTACAGCTTTTACATTCCCTTGTCCGAATATATCCGAGTATTGATATTTCAGATCATCAACACGAACAAAACCCCTGTAATGCGATTCTATTACCGTTAGAATTAATTGTTTGTCGGGTCTGTCTTTTTTTGAACAGGAAAAAAGTAAAAGAAGCGGAGCCAGGAATAACAAACGCATATAATGTATTTGCCGCCGCAGCCCCTTAAGCAGTAGTTATAAAAAAAGCGTGGGACTTAATTAGCTATTGCTTTTTCAGGTACTTGGCAGAACCTTCGCAGACAATAGACAAAAGAAGCGCCCACGCTGTTTAGCGTAGGCGTTTTATCTTTCATCTTGTCTGCTTTGTGTAACTGCCAAGTTTCGAAAAAGCAAGAAGAAGCTAAAACGCTCAATATGTTTGAATACTAAAATTACTTATATTGTAAATACAAACGGAAACGAATGAATGTATTTTTTGACTTCGAAGTTGATCCCAACCCATTATATGAGAAAGCACATGAACGAACTTTAGAATATCAGGAAAAACTAAAGGATT
Organism: Ferruginibacter sp.; assembly: GCA_041745235.1. Taxonomy (GTDB): domain Bacteria; phylum Bacteroidota; class Bacteroidia; order Chitinophagales; family Chitinophagaceae; genus Ferruginibacter. The sequence continues at coordinate 2,025 of JBGTJG010000443.1, forward strand.
TTGTAAGGCAAAGGCTTAATGTATTGAAAGAGGATATTGAAAGAGAAGAGGCCGAACTAAAAAAGGATGAAGACGGAGAAGAAATAAAGAATTTTACCCTTCTGTGGCGAAGAGAAAACACATTTATTCCTATCGGAATTCATCATATGGGATATTCTGACAGCCTAAAAAATAAAATGAAAGGTTGCTTTACCACTGAAGATATAAAGTATATAAATTCAAGCTTTCCTGATTTGCTTTAAATCCTTTGATACCAATTTAACCGGGATTAACTTTATAGATACAAAGCCGCTTTCAAAATCCCCTCTTTTTTTATACTGGGAAAACATTTTTTTGTGTGCTGCCGTTGGCAACCCGTTTTTTTCTGCTTCTTGTTTTTCATTATTCATGCAGCATATTTATTTTAAGTACTTAGCGGCATATCTAATTTACTTTAAAGCTGCGAAACTGCCCATGTTTTTTTTAAGTTCCTGATTCTCATAATTTTAGTTTGGTAATCGTGTCCACTAAAGTATATCGATACCATTTGTACAATATATACTAAAGCAGGCTTATATTATTTTTACGGGTCAAATATTTGATTATCAATCTTTTGAGTAGTTTTTTTGATAATACACCACCAGCTACTGCAAAATAAATAGTATTATGTGTTGCATAGTACCAAATATTACCCTATCTTTGTATTGTCAAGGGGGAAGATATGTTTCCGGAACATAGACAAAACCTGACTGAACATTTAAAAACTTTTTACATGAACATTGATAACACAGCAAGCCAGATGCGCAAAGGGGTTCTGGAGTTTTGCATCTTATCGGTAATACAACAGGGGGAAGCATACCCATCTGATATTATAGATAAAATGAAAGCGGCAAACCTGAATATTTTTGAGGGAACATTATATCCCTTGCTTACAAGGTTAAAAAATGCAGAGCTCCTCACATACAGGTGGGTAGAGAGCAACAGCGGCCCGCCACGCAAATACTTTTCACTTACAGACAAGGGAAGTGAATTTTATAAGGAACTCGAGGCCACTTGGATTGAACTTGCTAATGCAGTCCAAGCGCTTACAGGATAAACAAAAACCCTTAGTAACAAACCGAACTTCAACTAACCATTCACAGTTAACTTTTTACAAATGAAACAGGTAATAAACATAAATTTCCAGGGCCGGGTAGTTCCGATTGAAGTATCTGCCTATGAGGTTTTAAAAAATTATATTGAAAGCCTT
>JBGTJG010000444.1:0-9740 GCA_041745235.1 Ferruginibacter sp.
GGCAAAAAATAAGCCTCAAAATATTCAGATTATTTCGGCTACATAACGGACCTTCACTAAAATTATATACAGGTTTCGGAAATGAAAATTCCTGTGTTATTTACGGCCATGCGCTCAGCTTATCTCCTTTACAGCGTAAAACTTTTCGAAATTTCTTTCTGATCAACTCTCTCGCCTTATTAAGGATGTTTATGGTGAGGCCCCTGAAAAATGCAAAAGTTATTTTGTTATGGGAAGACAGCATTTTTGAAACCATCACAGAAAAGGACGGCTTCTTTCGTTTTGAATGGAAACCAACTGCAAAACTGAGTCCGGGGGTAATCAAAGTAAAAGCGCTTTTAATGAAGAGGCGTTCCGATAATACTGTTTCCGCTTCCTGCGAAGCTGATATCGTCATTCCTTCCCCTACTTCTTTCGCATTCATATCTGATATAGATGATACTTTTCTCATCTCACATTCTTCTGATCTAAGAAAACGGTTGTTTGTATTGCTTACGGAAAATGCACGAAGCCGCAGGCCTTTTGACGGGGCAGTAAAGCATTACAGACTTCTGCATGGCTTAGATGATAAAGAGGAGTCTGATAATGCCTTTTTTTATGTGTCCAGCAGTGAATGGAATTTATACAACTACATCGCTGAATTTGTGAGGGAACATAAATTACCGGAAGGCGTATTCCTTCTTAATCAGATGAAAACTTTTTCTAGATTATTTACTACAGGCCAGAGTAACCACGATGGAAAGTTTACCAGGATCATAAGAATAATGGAAGCATATCCCCATCAGAAATTTGTTTTGCTCGGCGATGATTCTCAAAGGGATCCTTATATCTACGCCTCGGTAGCAGAACACTTTCCTCAGAACATTTATTGTGTATACATACGAAGGGTAGGCACGCCTGAAAAACCGCATGTGCGGGAAAAACAACTGGCGATTGAAAAAGCAGGAATACATTTCTGTTACTTCTCACACAGCGAGGAAGCGATTATTCATTCCCGGAGTATAGGCCTTATAAATGATCCGGCCCCTGTGCAGGTTCAGGTGATTTAGTAAGCGGTTCCTGCAATTTTGTTTTTTCTGTTTTCAGGAGAAATTGTTTTGCAAGCAATAACCAGATTATGCCGAGGCAAAAGCCTGCTATAACGTCACTGGCATAATGCAATCTTAAATAAATACGGCTGTAGCCAACAAGTACAGTTATACACAAAAGGAGAAAGATCGTACTCCATCGCAGCCAGGAAGAAGATATATTTCTGTAAGCGATATATGCAATTATCCCGAAAAATGTAACACTGCAAAAAGTATGTCCGCTCGGAAAACTGTACCCATGCACTTTAGTGATAAGGGGAACAAGAGGCCGCTGTCGTTGTAAAAAAAACTTGATCGAGAACATTACGATCATGCTCGTTAGGGATATCGTTAGTATCTGAAAAGCACTTTTTCTGTGATTACGTATCACAGCAAAATAAAAGATAAGTGCAAGATTAGCCGGCACCAGGAACTTTTGCGAACCGAAGAAAGTAATGAACAGCATAAAGTTGGTGGTGGTCTCATTCACCATAGGTTTTATACTTTCAAAAACGTTTTCATCAAAACTGAAATCCTTATTTGCAAAGACCATATCGGCCACAAAAAATAATCCCCACAAGCATAAAATGAAAAGTGCGATCATTATCAGTACTGATAACGAAAGCTTTTTAAGAAAAGTGGCTATATGAATGTGAATCATCTGTTTGCGCTCGTTTTTACCCTTCTGTCAATTTAATGCCGGTTTTCTCAAAAGTTATTTTCCTTTCCTTATACAGGTTGCCGGTAGTCATTTTAAATGTTTTCTTACTCATGCCAAAAAAAGTATAGATCTCTTCAGGATCGGATTTATCATAATAAGGCAGGTACCCGTTATGCTCTTTCAGCAATCGCAATACTTTTTGTGCCTCATCCTCTACACGGTTATATCCCATTTTACCGGCTACAACATCAATATTGTTTTCGTGATTTATCTTTTTGATAAATCCCCGGAACTTATCACCCGTTCCGATTGACCTGTAAACTTCATTAAAGTGCAACACACCGGTGTGGGCATTATTAATGATCATCAGGTAGCCGATGTCAGTCCTGCGAAGCACAATAAGATCAACTTCATCGCCCTCCTTCACAGTTAAATTATCATTATTGAGAAATTGTTCTACTCTTTCTGTGGCAGCGGCACGTTCTGTTTGTTCATCCCGATAAATTTTTACAAGATACTCACCGTTAGGCCGCATGCCGGTGATCTGCTGACTTTTCGGTACGAACAGGTCTTTCATTAATCCCCAATCCATAAAAGCACCCTGCGGTGTTACAGAAACGGCCCTGAGCTTTACAAAGTCGCCTACTGCTCCGTAAGGTTGCTGCGTAGTAGCAATCAACCGTTCTTCGCCATCGTGGTACACAAAAACTTTAAGTTCATCACCTTCTTTAGCATCATCAGGAGCAAACCTTTTTGGCAACAGGATACCTTCTGCGCCGTCATCAAGATATAATCCGAAATCTACCCTGCGCAGCACCTTTAAAACATTATAATCACCCGTCTTTATCATTTCTCATCTTTATTACAGGGCTAAAGGTAATAAGATAACGACAATAGCGTGAGCTAAGAACAACAGTGAGCGTATAGTGCAGACTATAGCAGCAGTAATACTTATCTTTGCTTCTAAAACAGCACTTGAAGTTTACTGAATTTAATTTTGATGAAAGGCTGCTGGAAGGGATTCTCGCTTCCAATTATGAGACAGCCACTCCCGTACAGGAACAGGTTATTCCACACATTCTCGAAGGCAGGGATATAATTGCTTCTGCTCAAACGGGCACCGGTAAAACAGCCGCATTTCTATTACCCCTGATAAACCGGATACTTGGCGGAGCGCATGATGATACCAGCATCACGGCTTTAATAATAGTTCCTACAAGGGAACTGGCTATACAAATAGCCCAGCATATGGAAGGGCTCTCTTATTTTACTTCCGTGAGTTCTGTAGCGGTATTCGGGGGAGGAGATGGTAATGCATTCGTTCAGGAAAAAAAGGCCCTTACAATGGGAGCGGACATCGTTGTCTGTACACCGGGTAAGATGATGAGCCATATAAAAATGGGTTATGTAAAACTGGATAACCTGAAGTATTTAGTACTCGATGAAGCAGATCGAATGCTGGATATGGGCTTTTATGATGACATCAATTTTATCATTCAGCATCTGCCGGCAGTGAGGCAGAATCTTTTGTTTTCTGCAACGATGCCTCCTAAAATTCGGTCACTTGCAAAAACAATTTTAAAAAACCCTGTAGAAATAAATATTTCACTGAGCAAACCTCCTGAAAAGATTATTCAGCAGGCATACCTCGTGTATGACCAGCAAAAAATTCCGCTGATCGTTCACCTGCTCAAAGAAAATAAATTTAACAAGGTGGTCGTTTTTTGCAGCAGCAAGCTTAATGTAAAACAACTCACCAAAGACCTTAAGCGTAACGGAATTAATGCCGGGGAAATTCACAGCGACCTGGAACAGGAGCAGCGGGAAGAGGCGCTCAGTCACTACAGGAGTGGCAGGCTCCCGGTACTTGTAGCAACGGATATTCTCAGCCGGGGGATAGATATTGATAATATTGATCTGGTAATAAATTTTGATGTGCCCCACGACGGTGAAGATTATGTACACCGCATCGGGCGTACTGCACGTGCAGCAGCAGAAGGGACTGCTTACACACTGGTAAATGTGAAAGAGCAAAGGAAATTTTCCGAGATTGAAAAATTAATAGATAAAAACATTACAAAATCTCCGATCCCTCAGCATTTAGGGGAACAGCCGGAATATAATATTTCTTCTTTTCAAAGAAACGCAGGCAGGGGCCGAAGCAATTTCGGGAAACGAAATACCACTCATAAATAGTTGCACAGCATTTAGGCGAACAGCCTGAATATAATATTTCTTCCTTTCAGAGAAACGCAGGCAGGGGGAGAAGTAATTTCGGGAAACGAAATACTACCCATAAATAGTTTCAGAAGGGAGGTGTACTGGTTTAAAAACAGGCTGAAGAAATTCAGCCTGTTTTTTTTGTTTTTATTTCGCCGTCGGATCTATCAATGATTCCATTTTATTGTCTGTATAAAATTTATCCCGATACACCTGAAACTCTTCATGCAATGCTGTTACGATCTGTATACCTGAATCTACTTCTTCATGTATATCAGGCAGTTTTTTATCCAGCAAGGCCACACCAAGATTAATGTTATCTACTTCGATCTGCGCAATTTTTTTCAAAACGGAAGTTTGACTGTGTTTGAGGTCATCAAGTTCCCTGAGGATCTTATCCATCAGTTCAAGTTTTTGTAATTTTTCCATTGTAATTATTTAAATAAAAAGATATTAAGCATTTGTTATCAAGAATCATGCGGCTTTGATCACGAACTTCTAAATTAGACATCACCGTTTTGTATCTCGTTTAATATTCACTCATGTGAGAGAGCTATTTATCTTTGTGCTATCAGTGCATTACCTCAAATATTATCAACACCTATAGAATACCTCACGGGAATTTCTGCACAACGGGGAGATATGCTGAGGAAAGAACTAAACCTGCACAGTTTTTCCGACCTGCTGCACCACTTTCCGCTCAGGCATATTGATAAAACTAAAGTTGATACGATCGCATCACTTTCGCCGGGGCAGGAATATGCTTATGTAGCGGGAATTTTATTGAGCCTGGATACGGTAGGTGAGGGAAGAAGCCGAAGAATGATCGCAAAGCTTAAAGACTCTACGGGTATTATAGAACTGGTCTGGTTTCAGGGAATCAATTTTGTACAGAAAATACTGCAGGTAGGCCATCAATATCTCCTGTTTGGCAAGCTTGGCTTTTTTATGAGCCAACCTCAGATAGCTCACCCGGAAATCGAAAATTTTTCACCTCAGAAAATGGGCGGAAAAGCAAGTCTGGAACCCATCTACCCTTCTACTGAAAAGTTAAAATCCCGTGGTATAACCGGCAGCACTATCAGAAAATTTACTGAGGAGCTTTTTACAAAACTATCAGAAAAAGATATCCGGGAGAATATCCCCGGTTATATACTGGCGCAGTATAAATTGATGCCGCGATTTGAAGCCTACCGGCAGATCCATTTTCCCTCTTCAGAGCAACAATACCAAAATGCCCTTCGCCGACTTAAGTTTGAAGAATTGTTTTTTGCACAGTTGAGAATGAATCTTATAAAATCAGAACGGCACCGTTTCAGTAAAGGAAATGTGTTTGATGTGGTAGGAGAATTTTTTAATAGTTTTTACAATAATCATTTGCCCTTTGAGCTTACTAATGCTCAGAAACGCGTGCTGAAAGAAATACGAAAGGATACGGGCAGCGGCAGACAAATGAACAGGCTCCTGCAGGGTGATGTGGGTAGCGGAAAAACCATGGTTGCTTTGCTTTGTATGCTCATAGCCGCTGATAATGATTTTCAAAGCGTGCTCATGGCACCTACTGAAATTCTTGCTCAGCAGCATTATTACAGCCTCACAGAATACCTGAAAGGCATGCCTGTAAATGTGCAACTGCTCACCGGCTCCGTAAAACCAAAGGCCAGGAAGCAGATTTTAGCTGATGCCGAAGAAGGCACGTTGAATATTCTCATTGGCACGCATGCAGTTATCGAACAAAAAGTAAAGTTTAAAAATCTCGGCCTGGCTGTAGTAGATGAGCAACATAAATTCGGCGTAGCACAGCGCGGCCAACTGCATGATAAGAACACCATCCCGCCCCATATCCTGGTAATGACTGCTACACCTATACCACGTACACTTGCACTTACAGCATACGGAGATCTTGATTACAGTGTAATGGATGAACTCCCTCCCGGCCGCAAACCGATAGCCACCGTACACAGAAATGAAAGTGCCCGGCCCGAAGTGATGGATTTTATTAAAGAAGAGATATTAAAAGGACGACAGGCTTATATTATTTACCCGCTCATACAGGAAAGCAGCATGATGGATTATGAGAATCTGATGAAAGGGTATGAAGAAGTAAAATCCTTTTTTCCGGAGCCCAAATATTATATAAGTATGGTTCATGGCAAACAACCGGCAGAACAGAAGGAGCTTAACATGCAGCGTTTTGTAAGCGGGGATACTCAGTTAATGGTAAGCACGACCGTGATAGAAGTAGGCGTAAATGTTCCCAATGCCTCGGTAATGGTCATTGAAAGTGCCGAAAGATTCGGCCTGTCACAGTTGCATCAGTTGCGCGGACGGGTAGGCCGCGGGGCCGATAAAAGTTATTGTGTTCTCCTCACGGGACAAAAGATATCGAATGACGGGCGTGAAAGATTAAAAATAATGGTAGCCACAAATGACGGTTTTGCCATCGCCGAAAAAGATCTGGAAATACGGGGCCCCGGAGAAATTGAAGGAACCAGGCAAAGCGGCGCTTTAAATTTTCGGCTTGCTAGCATTGTCAATGATAAGGCTATTCTGCATGCAGCAAGGGATACAGTGGAAATTTTTCTGAATGAGGACCCTGATATAGAAATGGCAGAACATTTGCCCGTAAAGCAACACCTGGTCGCTGAAAAAGGAAAAACGAAATGGAGCAGGATCGCATGATTACAGAAAAATACGTTAAACCGCTGTTTTTCCCGGGTTGATTCAAATCGCATGTCTTAATTGTCTCGTTTATTTAAGTAAATTGTAAATAAAAATTTTATTGTCTCTTTCATTCAAAATTTTACTGTCTGTTTCTATTAGCTTTTTGCTTTCCGTACCCGTTTTTGCCCAGACCGAATTTGTGCAAAATAAGGGCCAATGGAACGAGAAAATAAATTATAAAAGTGATTTCAGAACAGGTGCTTTTTTCCTGGAAAACAGGGGATTTACTGTTCTTTTGAATAAACCGGAAGATGTAGCAAGACTCTCTGCCTATACACATGGGCATGCGAAGCGATCACCTAAACAAGACCTCCCGGAAACTTTTACCTTTCATTCTTTTTCTTATAACGTAACTTTTTTAGGAGCCGCAGCAACCCCTGAGCGCATTCCGGAAAAGCAGGCGCCTTCTTACAACAATTACTTCATTGGTGATGACGAAAGGAAATGGGCTGCAGATTGTAAAATTTTCGGAGCCGTCACATATAAAAATGTATACCCGCTTATTGATGTACGGTATTACAGCAGCGGCGAAAAATTGAAATATGATTTCATAGTACATCCCGGCGGAAACCCGGAAGCTATCGCACTGAGGTATGATGGCGGAGTAAAATTATCAATTATAAATAAAGAATTGGTTATTGGCACATCTGTAGGCGATGTAAAAGAATTGGCGCCGTATACATACCAGACAGGCCCGGCGGGCAGATCTGATGTATCCAATAGTTATGAAGTAAACGACAACGTTGTTTCTTTTAAGATTGGAAAATATGATGCTAAATCGACATTGGTTATAGATCCTACCCTTATTTTTTCCTCATTTACAGGGAGCACTGCAGATAACTGGGGCTATACTGCTACCCCCGGCCCTGATGGCAGTTTTTATGCGGGGGGTGTGGTCTTCGCTTCCGGATATCCTGTTTCGCCCGGTGCATTTCAAACTACTTTCAGCGGTGGTGTAGCTGAAGGCATAATTACCCAAGGTGTAGACATGGGAATCTTTAAGTTCTCACCCAACGGAAGCACAAGATTATATGCAACATATATCGGTGGCAGCGGTAACGAACAACCTCACAGCATGATAGTAGATGCTGCCGGGAATCTTGTAATTGCCGGGAGAACAAATTCTAATAATTACCCGTTAAGAACAAATATACCGTCAACAGGTTCAGGCTTTGATATTGTTGTTTCCAAACTGAATGCTGCAGGAACAGCGCTGATCGGTTCGGTCAAAATAGGCGGTTCAGGCAGCGATGGTGTAAATATCCGCCCGAAATATGAAGGAACTCTGGGTACTGACAGGCTAAGAAGAAACTATGGAGACGATGCAAGAAGTGAAGTTATTCTTGATGCTAATAATAATGTAATTCTTGCTTCCTGCACTCAGTCGACAAACTTTCCGGTACAGTCAGCTATCCAACCTACATACGGCGGAATACAGGATGGTGTAATAATTAAGTTTACACCGGATCTTTCCGCAGTAATGTTCTCTACATTTTTTGGCGGTAGCGGCGAGGATGCTTGCTTTGTTGCAGCAATAAATCCACTAACAGGAAATTTATTTGTTGGTGGCGCTACTTTAAGCGGATCCCTTCCGGGTAATACAACGGGAGTTATAAGTTCCTCCTCGCAGGGAAATGTAGACGGGTTTGTTACGTCACTGCTCCCTGACGGTTCTGCAATAATCAAAACGACTTTTGTAGGTACATCCGCAGCCGATTTAGTATACGGATTGAAATTTGACAAAGCAGGATTTCCTTATATTATGGGTACAACATTGGGTTCGTGGCCTGTGATCAATGCTGCATACAGTGTTCCCGGTTCCAAACAGTTTATTTCAAAATTGCGCCCTGATCTCTCTTCATATGTTTATTCGACCGTATTTGGTAAATCAGCGCCGGAGCCAAGTATTTCGCCGGTAGCTTTTTTAGTTGATCGTTGTGAAAATGTTTATGTATCCGGATGGGGCGGAGGCATAAATAATCAACAGGGGTATTCTACAGGAAATACCAGTGGCTTACCGGAGGTAAATCCGCTTACCGGTATCCCTCCCGCAGACAATGGTGATTTTTACTTTTTTGTTCTCCGTAAAGATGCTCAGTCACAGTTGTTCGGTTCACACTTTGGTCAGTTCGGCGGCTCTGTAGATGACCATGTAGATGGTGGTACAAGCAGGTTTGATGCAAACGGTGTTATCTACCAGGCTATTTGTGCAAACTGTTCCGGCAGGTCTTCTGTGCCACCTGTTTTTTTCCCGACCACTCCGGGCGTATGGGCCCAAAGTAACGGAAGTGATGGCTGTAATCAGGCCGCGGTAAAGATCGAAATGAATTTTGCAGGAGTTGGTGCTCAGATCCAGTCAGATATCAACGGCGATGTAACGGACACATTAGGTTGCATTGATCTGACGGTTAACTTTAAAGATCTGCAACAAAAAGGCGTAACTTATTATTGGAATTTTAATTCTGTTGCAAACCCTACAGGCGTAGATCAAACCACTACAGTACCCCAAACCACTTACACTTTTACAGCTGTAGGCACTTACAGGGTGAGGTTGATCTCTGAAGATTTGAATACCTGTAATCTCCGGGATACTTCTTATATTACCATTACAGCCGGGGATAACAGGGCTATGCTCAGGCTTTCAAAAAGAAAAATAGGTCCGTGTACAAGCAGGGAATTTGAATTTACTAACCTCTCTACGCCATTCAATTCTGCAACTTCTTTTGGTCCCCGTTCTTTTGTGTGGGATTACGGTGACGGCTCACCTAGAGATACTGCCGGTCTTAATCCCGTTCGGTTGCATACTTACCCCGGCCCGGGAACTTATTTTGTAAAACTGTTTATTATAGATCCTCGATTTTGTAATGCCGTAGATTCTATTGTAGATACCCTGCGGCTGAATGATCTCGTAGATGCCCGACCTGCATCTCCTGCATTAGGTTGCGCACCTTATACGGCAGAGTTTACCAACAATTCCTTAGCCGGCTTAGCATGGTTATGGGATTTTGGCGATCCGGCATCTGGTGCATTAAACAGCTCAACAGATTTTGAACCAACTCACATTTATC